>JABDHI010000047.1 GCA_013285655.1 Bacteroidota bacterium | reverse complement strand
CCGAAGATACACGTGTAGCTACTCCTTTGCTATCCGGAAGCAAGGCAGGAATACTGGTTTCCCAACCTTTATCGGTTTTACCACCTATAAGGTTATTCAATTCTTTTGCCAGATCAGTATATTTATTCTCATAAGTAGCCAATCTGCTATTCCATTCTTCCTCCATCTTACCGCCTTGTTCAACTGCTTTTCTGAAATGAGAAAGTGCTTCTTCAGGAATAAGAAAGTCCGGTTCAACCGGCCAGCCAAGGTTTTCCTTGGTTAGTTTTACTTCTTCTTTGCCTAACGGAGAACCATGTGCGGCACAGGTATCCTGTTTATTAGGTGAACCAAAACCAATATGGGTTTTCACAATAATAAGTGAAGGCTTCTCACCTTCTCTTTGTGCATTGGTAATAGCACTATCAATCGATTCAATGTTATTACCATCCTCAACAGTTAAAACTTGCCAACCATAGGCTTCAAACCTTTTTGCATAGTCTTCAGTATATGTTACCGGTGTAGCCGATGAAAGGGTAATTTGATTGCTATCGTATAAATAAATCAGTTTACCTAGTTTTAAATGTCCGGCCAAAGAGGCTGCTTCTGCAGCTACGCCTTCCATCATATCACCATCACTAACCAAACCATAGGTAAAATGATCTATTACATCAAACCCGGGTTTGTTATAACGGGCTGCAAGGTAGGCTTCGGCTATCGCCATACCTACTCCATTTGCAAATCCCTGCCCCAAAGGACCGGTAGTAGTTTCTACACCCGGCGTTAGGCCCCGTTCAGGATGGCCAGGGGTAATGCTTCCCCATTGGCGGAAATGTTTTATTTCATCTAACGATACATCGTACCCGGTAAGATGCAGTAAACTATATAATAACATTGAACCATGCCCGGCAGATAAAACAAACCTATCTCTGTTAAACCATTTTGGGTTATTAGGGTTATGTTTCAAAAATCGGGTCCACAAAGTATAGGCCATAGGGGCTGCCCCTAACGGTAACCCAGGGTGGCCACTATTTGCTTTTTGTACAGCATCTATTGAAAGGAAGCGAATACTGTTAACAGCAATTAAATCAAGGCTTTTGGGGCTTGTATGTTTTTTACTTAATGTTTCCATATTATTACATTAATTAGCTCGGTAAAATAGGTCGTTTTTTAAAAGTGAAGCTTGCATCAAATTCGCAAATACTTGCACAATTCACATGTTGTATTGATCGCCGTAAAATGTATTTTAATTACTTGATGCGGCAGGGCATTAAATCACCCTTAACAACCACAATATCAATAGTATTAATGCTATTATAAGCAATAAATTAATTAAGCCACCAAGCCCGAAGCCGCCGGCTAAAATTCCAATTAACCATATAATTAATATAATTACAATAACCAGCCATAATAGGCTTAACGCCGCTCCATCTGAATGTTCGCTTGTCATTTTTTGAGCTGCATCCATTGTAATTTGCTCGGAACCTTTTTGTTCATTAATACCGAGTTGACCTTTTTCATTTGATACTATAACTGATACAGGTTTTGAAACAAGGTTATGCTTAACCTTTATTGCTTTATTAATAATATTAGCAGCAGGTGTTGCTACAGAAACAGTATTGCTTATTTGGGTTTCTTTAGTGTTATTACTTACTATAACAGCCTTATCATTATTACCGGAAGAAACAACATTTAACTGCTTCGATTGTGCCGAAGGGCTTTGCTCCTTTGCAACCGGCAAAGTTTTGTTTTTATTAAAATCAACATAATAGCCACTGTTGTAATGACGTTTTGTAATTGAAAGGTTTGATTCGCATGAGCATATTAAAATGCTACCTATTAAACATGCTACGGAGTAAAGAGTTATTTTTTTCATGGGGTTTGTTTATTAATTGTTTGTTTGTGCTTATTTTATTTTGAATTCTACTACTTACCTTTTTCTTCCTTATTTTTTTCCTTCTCTACCAATCTTTTCAAAAGAAAGCTGTTACCGGCAGCATCCATATTTTGCTTAAATCCTTTAGCGCCCTGTTTTATATTTACTATAGCACCGCCCAGGTTGTGAGCAAAAACAGTGTCAGTAAACAGCATACCAATGGTTCCTTTTCCGTTCCGGATGTTTTTAGCTATGCTGGCCAAATCAGTGGTAATGCTGGCAGCATTATCACTCGTTGTTTTAAGTGAAGCAAAAACTTCATCCATGTCAATTGGGGCAATAGATCTTATAAAACTGTTGTTTTGTATAACAGCTTCGGTACCTGTGCCTGGCGCTATAATTATAATTTTATTACCCATCAATCCATCTGACCCAATACTGGCTGTAGCATCTTTTTTAATAAACTTTTGGGTGCTCTTATCAATTTGCAGTTCAACCTTTACTGATGTATCACTTATCTGCGTAATGTTATTTACTATACCTATGTTAATACCAGAAAACCTGACATTATTACCAACCTGAAGGCCTTCAACATTTTTAAAAACGGCATTTACCTCAAATGTGTTTTTAAACAGTTGCTGCCTCTCCCCTATAAAATATATAGCCACCACAAACAATACCAAGGCAACTGAAACAAATATTCCCAGCCCAATTCTATTTCCTGTATTCTTTTTCATCTTGTTTAATTATTGAAAAAATGCTTTAACTTCATTATTATCTGACTTTGATACTTCATCTATTGTGCCCTCAGCAATACACTTACCTTTATCTAATACAATTACTCTATCCGATGTTATTCGGGCACATTCTATGTCGTGTGTTATTATTATTGAGGATGTATTGTATTTTTTTCTAACCGCTACTATTAAGTGACTGATTCCTCTCGAAGTTATCGGGTCCAGTCCGGTAGTAGGTTCATCATAAAACATTATCTCTGGCTTTAGAATTAAAGAACGAGCCAATCCCACTCGCTTTCGCATTCCGCCTGAAAGCTCTGACGGCATTTTATCAATCGCCGCTGCCAAATCAACATTCTGTAATGCTTCCTCTACTCGCTTGTTCATTTCTTCTTCTGTTATTTTAGGTAAAGTGCGAAGCGGAAACTCAAGATTTTCTCTTACAGTTAAAGAATCATACAGGGCAGCACTTTGAAAAAGGAAACCCATTTTTTTTCTTATTTCATTCAGCTCACCTTCGCCAAGCTCTTCCATATTCTTTCCGAAAACAGTTATGCTACCTTCATCCGGGTCAAGTAATCGAACAATACACTTAATTAAAACAGACTTGCCGGTGCCTGACTTACCTAATATGGCCAAATTCTCGCCCTTATTAACCTTCAGGCTTAAATCTGCCAGTACATGGTTAGGGCCAAATGACTTTTTTAAATGCTGTATATCTATTATCGCTGGTTCCATTTTAAGTGCTGAATAAATTTGTTATTTGAACAGCAACCATATCGACCACGAAAACCATTAACGAACCGAAAACAACCGCTGAATTGGCTGCTTTACCAACCCCTTCAGTACCATTGTCGGCATTGTAGCCCATATAGCAACTTACCAGCCCAATAGAAAACCCGAAGAAAAATGTTTTTATAAATGCAGGGAATACATCACTAAAATCGAGCTTTTGAAAGACCTCGATAAAAAACAACTGGAAACTAACCGTATCTTTTAAATTAACACCAAAATATGAACCGAATAAGGCAACAGTATCAGCAAATACTACTAATAATGGAAGCATAAGTGTAGCCGAAAGAATTCGGGTAACTACTACATATTTAAATGGGTTAATGCCAGACACTTCCATTGAATCTATTTGCTCAGTAACCTTCATTGATGCAAGTTCAGCACCAATACCGGACCCTACTTTACCGGCACATATTAAGGCTGTTATTACCGGCCCTATTTCCCTAACTATTGAAACAGCAACCATTGCAGGAAGCCATGACTGAGCTCCAAATTGGACCAATGCCGGCCTTGATTGTATGGTTAATACCAAGCCCATAATAAAGGCAGTTGTTGCAACCAATAAAAAAGACTGGTTGCCAATCCGGTACGATTGTTTCATAAACTCTTTAAACTCGTAAGGTGGCTTAAACACCTCTTTAAAAAAATGAACAAAGAAAACCGTAAGCTTTGACATGCCTACAAGATACCTTTTGATAAGGGACTCTTTTTTAACAATTACGGCTTCGTTGTTGTCTATCATGGGGTTAAACAATACTTGTTTATGGTATTTGAAAACCAAATTACCCATTAAGCAAAGCATCTTACCGCCTTTTTCGATAAACAAGGAATAGTTAAAGGTGTACTGCCAAATAGGTATGGTTTAATTTTTGGGGAAAGAAATAAGTACGACAGCCCAAAATACCTTTTACTCAAACTGTTCCGATATAATTAATGTATTGCATGTGTAGCCGTTTTCTTTTCACATGCCATTTTAAAGAACCCGGGTATGCTTTAATGCAGTTTATCGAAAACCTACTATTCGGTTTGAACGCAGTTATATTTTTACTTAAAATAAAGCGTGTTATGAAAACAATACTTGTTCCAACTGATTTTTCAAAAGCAGCTGAAAATGCAGCGAATTACGCAATTGAACTTGGTCATTTTTGCAAGGATACCAAAGTAATTCTTCTGCACACATTTTGTCTTCAACCTTATCTTACTGATGTTCCTTTGTCATCAATTGATATTGATGACATGGAAATAAAACGGATGAAACAGCTTAAGAATTTTGAAAAAAGACTCAACAAAAAAAGTAAGGACATTACAATTGAGCTTTTGGTTGAAACGGGATTTGTGGTAGATGAAATACTACGTATACCACGAGAGCAAAAAATTGACCTTTTAATTATGGGTACCGGTGCAGCAAGCAGTTCTGGCAATATTAATCCAACCAATATTGCATCTGTAATTAAATCAGTTAAAGAGCCGGTATTAGTAATACCCGAAGGAGTTACATTTAAAAAAATGGAACGAATTGCATTTGCGTGTGATCATAAGCAAATACTGCCGGAAGATGTAATAGAAAAGATAAGGAGCCATGTAAAACTGTTTAGCGCTAAGCTTTTAGTATTTGAGGTATTAAAGAAAGATACTTCTACCTCAATCGAAAAGGAAATAACAGAGATCAAGTTAGAAAATGCGCTGAGTGGTATTAACCATTCCACTTTCTTTCCAAGCGATGATAACCTTCAGGTAGGAATAACCAATTTCATTAAAACCAATGATGCGGATATGTTGGTAATGGTTCCACATAACTACCCTTTTATAAAAGGCCTTTTTCACCGCAGCAACACAAACAAAATGCTACACCAATCAGAGGTGCCATTACTTAGTATCCATGAATAAAACAACACCGGCCAATCATGCAATTAAGAGCTGTAAAAAAAAGAGTTATTGTTGATATTATAGGAGTTTTAGCTCTTCTGGTTATTCTGTACATAGAGGCAAACAAAAGATTAACACACCACATAAACAGCACTACCATTTACCTGACGGACAACGGCGCTCATTTGGATAGTGCTGACACAAGATTCGTTGTATTAGCCGCCGAACTTAACCTGGAAGAAATAGAATTCGGGAAGCTGGTCAAAACACAGGCATCGGTAACTCAACTACAAAACATTGGCGCTGCCATGGAAAACAATTTTACACCTGCAGCAGAGCAATTAAAGCAATTGGCAAGCCGAAACTCAATAGATATGCCTGGTGAAATGAATTCAGAGAAAAAAGAGGCCTACGAAAAACTAATGGCATTGAGAGGAGATAATTTCGACCTGCAAGCCTTGGCACTAATAAACACTGTAAATAAAAATGCTTATGAAACATTTGAACAAGAAATGGCACACACCTACAATAGCGATATTAAAAAGTGGATCAGTACGTTACTCCCGCAAATAAAGAAAGAGCAAGCCGATATTAGCGAATACAATGAAAAACTATAGCAACTTAACATAGAAGCTGTAATGAAAATAAAAAAATACCTACAAATGGCAAAGAAAGAGATCACCGATTGGAAGGACCTTTTCAAAAGCACTTACAAAAAATGGTCGAAGGATGATCCTTTCCGTCAAAGTGCTGTAATAGCCTATTACGCCATATTCTCTATACCCGCTTTACTTATTATAGTTATTGATGCCGCCACTGTTCTATTTGGAAAAGATCTGTTAAGTGGCAAACTCTCATCAATTTTAGTACAATTGCTTGGTCAAGATGCAGCAGTCCAAATACAGGATACGATCATAAAGGCAAGTATTAGCGGCCACACACTGCCAGCGACTTTTATAGGTATAATTACAACAATAATTGGTTCGCTGGGTGTATTTACAGAATTACAGAACTCTTTAAACTACATATGGGAAGTAAAACCCGTACCCAATCAAAAATTTATTGATGTAGTTAAAAGCAAACTGTTTTCCTTTGGCCTGTTATTATCAATCGGGTTCCTTTTGCTCATATCATTGGTGTTAACTACCGTTATTACAGCTTTAAGTGGTTGGATAAGCGCTCACTTTTCAATTGCCACAACATTCTTATTCACCGCGCTTGACCTGGTTGTTTCATTTTTGTTGGTAGCATTTTTGTTTGCGTTAATGTTTAGGGCACTTCCTTCAGTAAAAACAAAATGGAAATATGTATGGACAGGAGGAAAACTTACCTCATTACTGTTTATTTTAGGCAAATATGCTATGGGCATTTACTTCGGTAAGTTTCATCCGGCATCAGCATACGGCACCGCAGGTTCTATTGTGTTAATACTGCTGTGGGTATCGTATTCATGTATGATCGTCTTCTTTGGCGCGGAATTCACCAAACAATATTCAACAAAAACTGAAGGAATTATTGTACCCAAAAAGAAGGCTGTTCATGTAAAGCAACAGATAACTCCTATTAAACCTGCTTAAATGCAAAAAGATCTGGAAATAACCTCGAAGTGCCATTTTTTGCCATTACATTTCAAAATCTCACCCCCGAATATTATTGGTTTAACGAATAATACAGCTATACAGGTCTCGGCTACAGTACTTTTACAACATAAATTAAAATATAAAAATTTATAGTTTCAATTCAGTACTAAATAAAAATTCACCTAAAACAAAACCAACTAAATACAAACATTATGAATATATACATCAAAAATATGGTTTCGCATAGCTGTATAGTTTTAGTGCGAAATGAGCTTGAAAAGCTACATGTGCCATACGTAGAAATAAAACTTGGAGAAGTTAAAACCGATGGTGTTATTGACTATGAAGTATACCAAAAGATGGTGGATGCTTTAAGAGGTACCGGCTTTGAAGTACTTCACTGCAAAAAGAAAATTCTGGTTGAAAAGATCAAAAATATTATTGTTGAATCAGTTCACCACACTGATGACAGGCTTAAGTTCCGTTTTTCAGATTACTTAAGCTCACAGCTTAACTATCACTACAAATATTTGAGCAACCTGTTTTCAGAAGAACAAGGCCTAACAATTGAAAAATATATAATCGCTCAAAAAATTGAACGCGTAAAAGAGTTAATGGCCTATGAAGAACTTACACTTGATGAAATAGCTTACAGGGTGCATTACAGCAGCGCGTCTCATTTATCAAAACAATTTAAGAAGACAACCGGTATCTCCCCTTCACACTACAAAAAACTTAACGACAAAATGCTTACCCCGCTTGAACAAGTTGGAATAGCAGTATAACAGTAAGTCAAAAAAAACGAGACAGCTTAACAAAATTCCGAACTAATAATACACACGCATATGAGCACTAAAAATGTTTTCCTCGCAGCCTTAACCGGTCTTGCTGCCGGTGTAGCAATAGGCATACTGTTTGCCCCTGATAAAGGTGAAAAAACACGTAAAAAGCTTATGAAAAAGAAAGAAGATTATCTTGATGAATTAACGGATAAATTCAATGAATTCAAGGAAAACATTGAAGAATTTCAACAAGATGTAACCGAAGAAGCTAAGGATATGTTAAAAAAAGGAAAGATAAAAGCCGGCAAAATAGTTGATAACCTTACCTCGTAAAAAAAATAATTCTATTTTTTTATAGGCCATGGAAACCACTGAGCATTCGCACCCAGTTGAATCGTTTATTGAAAAGGCAGAGAAATATGCTGGATTAAAAACAAAGCTATTGGCATATAAAGGGATAGACAAACTAGCTGAGTCACTATCCTCCTTATTATCAGGTGCTTTAGTTCTAATCGTTTTCATTCCTTTTTTTGCCTTACTTAACCTGGGTATTTGCATATACTTAAGTCATGCCATTAATAGTTTGGCCGGTGCTTTTTTTATAATGTCAGGCTTTTACCTTTTAATTGTGTTTATTTTGGCGCTACTCCGAAAAAAACTATTAATGCCTTCCATAGCAAACCTTATAATTAAACATATTTTAAAGTGAGCCAATGGATACCATACAATCAAGCAAAGATTTAAAATTGGCAATTGCCAAGCTGGAACAAGAATTAATCCTTGAAAAAAAAGAGCTTGTTACTGAAGCACATACTACGTTAGAAAGTATTAATCCTTTGTCGTCAATTAAAGCTGCAATATATAAGATTAAATCGCCGTCATCCGAGAATAATACTGTGCTTAATACAGTAATAGGTTTAGGCACTGGTTTACTTGTAAAAAAAATAATGCCGGCAAAGCCCGGAGGCTTTTTAAAAAATATAGCATCTGTTTTACTGCAATTAGGTCTCACCCACCGGCTTTTAAACAATAAGGAGGCTATTAACACCCTTAACCAGGAAATACTTTATAATGCAGAAGACCATGCTTGATCCTAATTAAATGCTAAATCTGTTATCAAAATCTCCATTCTATCTCCGAGCTGCCATACTGCTTGTTGGCATTTGTTTTTTTGTTTACATACTCTATATTGGGCAAGAAATATTAATTCCACTTACGTTTTCCGCCATACTTTCAATTTTATTATCGCCTATTGTTAATTTTTTAGAGGCTAAAAAGGTACCAAGAGTATGGGCAATACTTATTCCTTTGGTTGTAGCTATATTTATTATCCTTTGCATTTCCGGTGCTTTATTATCAGAGGCCGGTTTATTTACAAAGGCTTTGCCAATGCTTGAAAGGAAAGCGCATTACTTTTTAGACCAGTTAATACCGTGGCTATCCGATAATTTTAATATTGATGGGGGCAGGATAAATATGATGGTAACTAATGCCAGAAACGATATATTTAATGAATCAAGCAAGTTAATTGGAGAAGTTCTATTTCTGATAACTAATGCTTTTCTGGTTTCTCTGCTCATTCCAATTTATGTTTTTATGATGCTGTATTATAAAACCCTTGTTTTGGAGTTTATACGGCAGTTTTTCGATATAAAGGATCATATTCGAGTAGGTGAAATAATTATTGAAACAAAGTCGATTGTAAAAAACTATCTGGTTGGGCTTCTTATAGAAACCACCGCTATAACTTTAGTGTACACAATTACTTTATGGGCATTTGGAATTAAGTATATACTCTTATTCGGTGTTATAGGAGCCCTTTTAAACATTATACCATATGTTGGCGGGCTGATATCAATAGCCTTTTATATGTTATTAGCATTTCTAACCAAAGAATCCTTATCCTCCACCCTATTAATAATGGCAGCTGGTACTGTTATACAATTTATCGACAAGCATTATATAATTCCATTTTTTGTAGCATCAAAAGTAAATGTTAATGCCCTTGTATCGGTTATAATGATTTTGATTGGAGGAGCCCTATGGGGAGTTTCCGGAATGTTTCTTTCAATTCCCTTTACAGGTATAATGAAGGTTATTTTCGACAGGGTTCCTATTATGAAACCCTGGGGAGTTTTACTAGGCGACAAAATGCCTGATCATGTAAAATTTAATTTAGTGCATAAGAATACGGGTAAGCCTGTAAAAAAGAGCAAATAAAGGTGCTATAACAGAGTCTCTATTATTAAAGCAAGCCACCAGTACTTATATTAAAGCACCAAGAAACAATTAGTCCTAAGACATTATTCTATTAAAAATAGCATTGTTCATTCCGCCACAACTCTTCGTATTCTATCTATCTAGAAGAATATGCCAGATAACCGCCTTCTATCTTGTCATTACCAAATTACTATTGCGTAGACTCGCGTGTAACACTATTGATTATTTATTAGCTCTTAATAGAGTCAAAGAGAATATCTTTACCTCAGTTAAGAATCCCCCCTTACTAGCAGAGATTACTTTAGGCAATAAAAACCCATCGCCATTAACGTGAGTATTGGGATTTACAATTACGCTTTATCCTTGTTAATCATCTGAGAAATTAACCATAGCTTCAAATCCTATTTGAAACGGTATTCTATTGCCCATTACTTAACATAAGAGATATGATTATTGTTTAGGGCCTTATTATTATAGGTTCAATTAATATAAGGATGGATTGAAGAAAAAAAACGGGTACAAAAAAAAGGCTGACACAGTGTGTCAGCCTTTTTAATTAGGTCGAACGCTAGCTTACATCTTAACTACTTTCTTAACAACACTTGATTTGTTGTTATAAAGTCTGATGAAGTAATCACCAGGGTTTAATCCGCTTAATGAAATTTCAGTATTACTGTTAGTGATTACAAACGATTCTACAACTTGACCGAGAATGTTTACAACATCAGCATTAACCTGGCCTTTAAAGCCACCGTTGTTTGCAATGTAAACATTGTCTTTTGTAGGGTTTGGATATACACTAAATTGATTATTAATTGCTAACTCATTAATACCCATAGTTGCCTGATCGAACACAGCAAAAGGGCTAAATGAAGTGAGGTTATTCCTTTGGATGCTGAACATACCACCAGCAACAGCAGATGCACTAGCAGTAGCAGCCGTATCCCAGTTACCTGATGTATAGTGAGCAATATAATCACCAGTGTGAATAAAGCCATTTACTTCAGCAGCAGGAGACCATGTTAATTGCATATTAGCATTTAAACCAGAAGCTATGTTGGTATGGAATAACCAGGTAGCATTTACCATTTGGTTAGTAGATGACAACAATGAACCAGAAGTACCTTGTGCATAAACACCAGCCGATACATTTACACCAATAGTTCCGGTAGATGAACCGGTATTAAGTGTTATGCTGGCAGGGAAATAGTAAGATGCAGTACCTACAGGGAAATTGCTGCTTGCAGTAGTAGTTGCGCTCATTGTAAAATAGCCTGTTCCGCTTGTAATTACATATGAGTTAGCGTTGGCGCCAGAAACAGATCCGGCAGCGTTGATAGTAAGATTATTATTACCAATATCAACAGAACCTGTAGTAAAGGCTAAAGTGTTGTTTACAACCATATCAGAACCTAGCTTAACTGAACCTGCACCGCCAATCATAATATTAAAGTTATTCACCACATTGCCAGGATACTGGAATGTTAATGAACCTACTGGAGACTTAGGAGTAGAGATTGTAATATTAGAAGTTGAGGTTGAAAAAATCATACCACTTCCTGAACCAGCAATATCGCCCATAACAGTAAGGTTACCGCCATTAAGATCAAGCGAGCCTGACATTAAGTTAAGGGTATCGGCAACAACTACACTGCTACCCAAGGTAATAGTGTTTCCACTGCCTGGGTTGATAATAAGGTCGCCCATGCTTGTACCAGAGAAAGAGATAGGGTTAGTAATAGAGCTAGATGGGTTAATTGTAACCATTGAGTGTGAATTAACCATAATAGAACCAGAACCGCTATAATTACCGCTTAAAGTAAATTGAGTACCGCTAACATCTACCTTACTTCCACCGGTTAAGGTTAAAGTTCCGCCTACTGTTAAGTCAGATCCAACCGCAACAGTATTGCCAGAACCTACATTTATAGTAAGATTATTTAGAGTTTGACCAGCACTTGTGAATGTAACAGGAACAGCAGTTCCACCTGTGGTATTAACGATTAAATCAGCTGATGCGTCACCGGTAAAGGTTCCTGTACCGCTCAATTTACCATTAATAGTGAGGCTATTACCGCTCAATGCTAATGATCCACTCATCATTTTCAAAGAATCGTTTACAACTAAGCTAGAACCAAGTGTTACAGTGTTTGCATTAGTTACGTTAACGGTTACTTTCCTTAAACCAGAACCGCTCAATTCCATTCCTGCAGTTGCTGATGATGTAATATAATTTACATCGTAGGTAGAAGAAAGACTAACTGTACCGCCGCTAATTGCTAATTGTCCGCCTGCTACATTTACAATAGAATTTAAACCCATTGTTAAAGTTCCGCCGGTTTGTACACTTATAGCACTCATTAAATTAAGAGTTTGATTAACTGTAGCTTTTGCAGTTAATGCTAAACTGGTAATAGAGTTAGTAAGGGTATTAGCAGTTAAATTACCGGTAAAAGAAAAGGTACCACCCGAATTAAGTGTAAGACCATTTACAACCAGCGTACCTGCACCAGTAAGGGTACCTGTAGTAACAATTAACGAATTTGCTGTAGAAGTTAAAGTACCGGTAACTGTCAATTGAGATAAAAGACCATTTAAGGTAGTAGTACTATCCATGGTTACGGTAAAGCCAGAACCAATAGTTACCTGATCAAGAGATCCTAATGTGAAAGGAGGCCTAGTACCACCCCAAGTTGCCGAACTACTCCAATTTCCGGAGGCTACTGCAGTATACGTAGCAGCAAAGCTACATGAACTCACTAACATTGCCCCCAATATTAGCAAGCGCATTTTTTTAAGTTTTGATAATTTAGTTTTCATGATATTGATTTTAGAATTAGAATTAATTTATTATTCATGGCAAAACTATATCCACCCCCATACTATTTAAGGTACTTTTCGGTGAACTAGGCTTTTTATCTATCAAAGCGGGCATTTCTTCCGTTGACTAAAAAACGATTTCGTTCATACAAAAAGTAATGCACTGTGAAAGCCCCGCGACTAGGATTAAGGTTTAATAAAGAAATGTGAAGGAATTAAGGTCTTTACTGACCAATGGCCGTCTTATACAAGACCTAATTATCCGAAATGGTAAAATAAAAAGTACTTCCCTTATTAGGTAGAGATTCTACCCATATCTTTCCTTTATATCTTTCTACTATTTTTTTACAAATTGCAAGCCCAATACCCATGCCCGAATAGGCACCAATTGGGTGAAGACGTTGAAATATCTCAAATATTTTATCAAGATGTCTTTGTTCCATACCAATACCATTATCTTCAACAGCAAAAAGGTTATAGCCATCTATTTTTTTACAATTTACTTTTATGTGCGAAGGTTCGGTACCCTTAAATTTTATGGCATTACCTATAAGGTTTTGAAACAACTGCACCATTTGGAGGTAATCTGCGTTAATGGTTGGTAAAGGTTCAACCGTAACAGTAGTTTTGTTATCCTGAATACCTCCGTTCAAATTCTCTAACACTTCACCTAATACATTATTACAATCCACATGTTCGAGTGGCTTATCTAATTTATTTATTTTAGAATACTCAAGTAACCCTGTAATCAAATCGCGCATTCTATAGCCCGCACCGGTAACAAAATCCATGTATTTTGATACATCTTCACTTAAATCATCCCCAAGCTTTTCCTGTATCAGCTGTATATAGCTAATTATGGTCCGCAAAGGTTCTTGCATATCGTGTGATGCAACATAAGCAAACTTCTCAAGCTCCTTATTACTCCTTGTTAGCTCTTCCGAACGCTTCGCTAGCTCACTATTAAGCACTAAGAGATCTTGTTTTTGAGTTTGCAGCTCGAGCGTTTTTCTATACAGGTCAACAAATACTGACACTTTGGTTCGTAATATTTCAGGCACTACAGGTTTAATAATATAATCAACAGCGCCTGCTTTGTATCCTTTAAAAATATCGCTTGATAGGTCTGTATTAGCTGTAAGAAATATTATTGGTATTTGCTTTAGTTTTTCATTCTGCCTTATCAAATTAGCTGTTTCAAAACCATCTAATAAAGGCATGTTTACATCAATAAGGAACAAAGCAAAATCTTTTTCTTTCAATAGAATCCTTAATGCATCGCGCCCTGATGATACCTTAACAAACTCATACCCTTCATCAGCCAATATCACTTCCAGAGAAAGCAAGTCCTCTTTCCTATCATCAGCCAACAATATTTTAACTCGCTCTTTTGCCACGTTCACAAAGTATTTGCCACTTTCATAAATTATTTAACCCAAACACGCATGGTGTTCAATAACTGCTCAATATTGATAGGTTTTGTAATATAATCTGACGCGCCTGACTCAATACATTTTTGACGATCTCCCTTCATAGCCTTAGCCGTAACCGCAATTATTGCTACCTGGTCATTCTTCTTTTCTTCTCTTATTTTTTTCATGGTCTCATATCCATCCATTTCAGGCATCATAATATCCATCAATACAATGTCAATGTCGTTCATTCTTTGAAGAACATCTATTGCTTCCTGGCCGCTTTCGGCGTTTAACACACTTATCTTAAACCTCTCAAGCGCGGTAGACAGAGCAAACAAGTTACGTACGTCGTCATCCACAATCAGAACCTTTTTGCCTTTCAGTACATCTTCAGATAGCCTGTATCCTTCAATTATACTTCTTGTAGTTCCCTGTAGCCCACTATGGTTCCTATGCAGGAAAAGCATAGTTTGATCGAGCAACTGTTCAATAGAGCTCTTGTCCTTTACGCTTATAATCTTAGCATAGTTCTTCATCGCAGCTTCTTCCTTCTTGGTCAATGCTTTTGATGAACGAACAACAACTGACGTAGCTGATTGTCTTTTTTTATTATCAATTGTCTTCAGTAATTCAATACCGGAACTATCCGGCAAATTAGGATCGAGTATAATACAATCGAACTGTTTTAGCGGTATCAAGCCTAAAGCTTCTTCTGATGTTTTGGCAATTTCAACATTAACGTCGTTGCCTTCAATTAGCTTAGAAATCTTAGAAGCTTCTTCTCCATCAGTATCGATAATTAGAATATCTTTTACTTTTTTATCGCTAACATAAATAATATCTTCAAACAGTTCCTTTAGCATACCTTCCTTTAAAGGCTTTTGGAAGCATTTACGTGCACCTCTTTTTAAGCCTGCACTTTTATCTTCTTCACCCGAAATAACATAAATAGGAATGTGCCTGAACTTGAAATCGTTTTTCAAACGATCAAATATCTTCCAGCCGTTCATATCAGGCATGTTAATATCAAGCGAAATAGCGTCAGGGCTATACTGTTCAAGGTAATTCATAACTTCATTACTCTTGGTAATAACAATTGCTTTTATCTTATGTTCATGAGCCTTTCTCAACATAATTTCAGCAAACCTCAAGTCATCTTCAATTATAAGCAATAACTTATCTTCTATGTTTATATTACCCCGGTCATCCCCAATTTCATTCACCATAAAAGAGCTGTCGCCATTCGGCAAAACCGATGCCGGTAAAAGCTTCACATGCCCGTCAGCACTATCAATTACTTTACGGGTGTCGGCCATATGTTTTGAATAACTTATTGGCAAGAACAATGTGAACTTACTTCCTTCTCCTGCTTCACTTTCAAGCTCAATAATACCACCCAGAATGTCAGACAAGCCACGGCTAATAGATAGACCTAGTCCTGTGCCCCCGTACTTTCTACTGGTAGAACCTTCCGCCTGCTGGAACGCTTCAAATATGATATTTTGTTTGTCTTTTGATATACCAATACCTGTATCAGATATTTCAAAGGCAACTACCATTTTTGCTGCATCAAGTTCAGGGTTTTTGGTCTTCCAGTTACCGTTGGCCTTATATATTTTTAAACGAACACTTCCCTTTTCTGTAAACTTAAAGGAGTTTGATAACAGGTTTTTAAGAATCTGGTTCAATCGGTGCGGATCCGTCTCTATGCTTTCAGGTACATTTTCATCTACGCTTATTGCAAAGTCAAGCTTCTTCGATTCAGAAATATGCCTGAATGTAGATTCAACAAACCTGGTAATTTCAAGGAAATTAACCAACAATGTTTCAACCGAAATATAACCGGATTCAATTTTAGAAAGATCGAGAATATCGTTGATCAGCTGAATAAGGTCATCACCGCAAGCATTTATAGTTTTAGCAAACTGTATTTGTTGCGTTGTAAGGTTACCTTCCTTATTTTCGATTAGTTCATGCGCAAGTATTTGAAGACTGTTAAGAGGAGTTCTTAATTCATGCGACATATTTGCAAGGAACTCGGATTTATATTTAGATGTCAGTGCAAGCTGATCCGCTTTTTCTTCAAGAGATTTACGGGCTACCTCCACCTCTTTATTCTTCTGTTCTACCTCTTCTTTCTGGTTAGCCATCAGAATAGCCTTCTCTTCAAGCTCTTCGTTCGTTTTACGTAAAACCTCCTGTTGGCTCTTAAGCTCACCCGCCAAAGATTGAGACTGCGCTAACAGATCTTCCGTTCGAGAACTTGTTTCAATTGTATTTAATACAATACCAATACTTTCAGTTAATCCTTCCAGGAAATCCTGGTGAGTTTGACTGAAGGAATCAAATGACGCTAATTCAATTACCGCCTTCAATTTTCCTTCAAACAATACGGGTAGAACAAGTATGTTCACTGGTTTTGCTCCACCTAACCCTGAACCGATCTGTATATAATTATCAGGAACGTTGGTTAATAATATCCGTTCTTTTTCGAGTGCGCATTGTCCTACAAGGCCTTCACCCATTGTATATTCAAGGGCAACATCTTTTCTTTTCCTAAATGCATATGCTGCAATTAAACGTAGTTTCGATTGCAGGAAATCTTCATTAGGTTCCATTATATAGAACAAGCCTTGCTGTGCATTAACAACCTGCGCAAGCTCTGACAGAATACGTTTTGTTACCGTATTCAATTCCTTTTGACCCTGTAACATCTGTGTAAACTTCGCAAGGTTTGATTTCAGCCAGTCTTGCTCCTGGTTCCTTAAGGTTGTAGCCCTAAGGTTTGCGATCATCTGGTTAATAGTATCCTTAAGTGATTTCACCTCACCTTTTGCTTCTACACCAATTGCCCGGGTAAGGTCACCCTTTGTTACCGCCGATGCCACTTCAGAGATAGCACGCACCTGTGTTGTAAGATTCGCTGCCAGCTGGTTAACGTTTTCTGTCAGGTTCTTCCATGTTCCGGAAGCACCAGGCACGTTAGCCTGACCACCAAGCTTACCTTCGGCACCTACCTCACGCGCCACCGTGGTTACCTGATCGGAGAAGGTTGCCAGGGTATCGATCATCTCATTGATCGTATCTGTTAACTGCGCAACCTCACCTTTTGCATCAATTGATAATTTTTGACGTAAGTTTCCTTTTGCCACCGAGGTTACAACTTTTGCAATACCCCGCACCTGGCCCGTTAAGTTTGATGCCATCAGGTTCACACTATCTGTTAAATCCTTCCAGGTTCCGGCAACTCCCTTAACCTGTGCCTGTCCGCCCAACTTACCGTCCGTTCCTACCTCACGTGCCACACGGGTCACCTCTGAGGCAAACGAGTTAAGCTGGTCCACCATCGTATTTATAGTATTCTTAAGTCCTAAAATTTCTCCTTTTACGTCTACCGTGATCAATTTAGAAAGGTCACCACTTGCCACAGCTGTGGTCACCTCGGCAATGTTACGTACCTGGCCTGTAAGGTTACCCGCCATTTGGTTCACGCTATCTGTTAAATCCTTCCACGTTCCGCCAACACCGGGCACAAACGCCTGGCCACCCAATTTACCATCGGTACCTACCTCACGCGCCACACGAGTTACCTCTGATGCAAACGCCCTAAGCTGATCCACCATGGTGTTAATGGTTTCCTTTAGCTGCAATATTTCTCCGCGTACGTCCACGGTAATTTTTTTCGACATATCGCCATTCGCCACCGCAATAGTAACCTCTGCAATGTTACGCACCTGCGCAGTAAGGTTACCCGCCATTTGGTTCACACTATCTGTTAAATCCTTCCACGTTCCTGCTACACCCGGTACGTTAGCCTGGCCACCCAGTTTTCCTTCAGTACCTACCTCACGCGCCACACGAGTTACCTCTGATGCAAAAGCCCTAAGCTGATCCACCATGGTGTTTAACGTTTCTTTAAGCTGTAATATTTCTCCTTTTACGTCAACCGTAATTTTCTTCGACATATCTCCATTCGCAACCGCAATAGCCACATCTGCAATACTTCGCACCTGTGTGGTAAGGTTACCCGCCATCTGGTTCACACTATCTGTTAAATCCTTCCAGGTTCCGCCAACGCCGGGCACGAATGCCTGTCCGCCGAGTTTACCATCGGTACCTACCTCACGCGCCACACGAGTTACCTCTGATGCAAATGAGTTAAGCTGATCCACCATCGTATTAATGGTGTTCTTTAATTCCGAAATTTCTCCTTTTACGTCAACGGTGATCTTCTTAGAAAGGTCACCTTTTGCCACCGCTGTGGTAACGTCTGCAATGTTACGCACCTGGCCCGTAAGATTACTCGCCATCTGGTTCACACTATCCGTTAAATCCTTCCAGGTTCCACCAACACCTTTTACCTGTGCCTGGCCACCTAGTTTTCCTTCTGTACCTACCTCACGCGCCACACGAGTTACCTCCGACGAGAATGAGTTAAGCTGATCCACCATCGTATTAATGGTTTTCTTCAATTCTAATATTTCACCTTCTACTGTAACTGTAATTTTTTTAGATAAGTCGCCATTAGCAACAGCCGTGGTAACCTCTGCAATGTTACGCACCTGGCCCGTAAGGTTACTCGCCATCTGATTCACACTATCTGTTAAATCCTTCCAGGTTCCACCAACACCTTTTACCTTTGCCTGACCACCTAATTTTCCTTCAGAACCTACCTCACGCGCCACACGAGTTACCTCAGCACCAAATGAGTTAAGCTGATCCACCATGGTATTGATGGTATTCTTTAACTCCAATATTTCGCCTCGTACGTCTACTGTAATTTTTTTAGAAAGGTCACCTTTAGCAACCGCCGTTGTTACCTCTGCAATGTTACGCACCTGTGCAGTAAGGTTACTACCCATTTGGTTCACACTATCTGTTAAATCTTTCCATACACCACCTACGCCTCGCACTTTAGCCTGGCCACCAAGTTTTCCTTCAGAACCCACTTCTCGAGCCACACGTGTTACTTCAGATGCGAATGAATTAAGCTGATCCACCATCGTGTTAATGGTATCCTTTAACTCTAAAATTTCGCCTCGTACGTCTACTGTAATTTTTTTAGAAAGGTCACCCTTTGCAACCGCTGTGGTAACATCTGCAATGTTACGCACCTGGCCCGTAAGGTTAATAGCCATCTGGTTCACACTATCTGTTAAATCCTTCCAGGTTCCGCCAACACCTTTTACCTGTGCCTGGCCACCTAGTTTTCCTTCTGTACCTACCTCACGTGCCACACGAGTTACCTCAGATGCAAATGAGCTAAGCTGATCCACCATGGTGTTAATAGTGTTTTTTAACTCTAATATTTCTCCTTTAACGTCTACCGTAATTTTTCTTGAAAGATCTCCTTTAGCAACGGCTGTGGTAACGTCGGCAATGTTACGCACCTGGCCGGTAAGGTTACTCGCCATTTGGTTCACACTATCCGTTAAATCCTTCCATACACCGGCCACACCTTTTACCTTTGCCTGGCCACCAAGCTTTCCTTCTGTACCTACCTCACGTGCCACACGCGTTACCTCCATCGAAAAGAGGTTCAGCTGTTTCACCATACCATTCACCTCTTTCGCAATCCTTAAAAACTCACCCTGTAAAGCGTGGCCTTCAATATCTAATGGCATCTCCTGCGAAAGATTTCCTTTTGCAACCGATGTTATAACGTGCGCAATTTCAATTGTAGGATGCACAAGGTCACTAATAAGGCCATTCACTGATTCTACACATGCCCCCCATGAACCTTTTGCACCATCTATTTCTACACGTTGAGTTAACTTACCTTGCTTACCAATACTATTACCTACTTTCTCAAACTCAACTACCATTTTTTCATTCAGCTCAATTATGGCATTAATGGTATCACATATCTTACCCTTTATGCCGACCTGATCTTCAGGAAGCCTGACTGAAAAATTTCCATTCTTTACCTTAAAGAGAATCTTAAACAGGTCTGAGTCGCTTAGCTCGCCCTCAATTTTCTTTGATTTCATGGTTTTTGTCGTCATGATGTGCTTGATTTATATGTCAAAAAGAAGTAAATTCCTTGTTTTCCAATCCCTATCCCTTATCATTCCAACGTTAATTTTATTTTTTTTATCCCTTATAATCAGCTCGTTTT
>JABDHI010000046.1 GCA_013285655.1 Bacteroidota bacterium | reverse complement strand
TACAAAAACTCTTTCGCCGTTACTACATTTTATGATCGTGCTATCCATATGCAAGATTGTAAATGGTTTTCTAGCATGTACGGTCTCGCCATCATGATCTTTGTTGCGTTCTTTGATTGGAACAAACCCTGCAAAGGCTATCGCATATTTAAGAAAGGTTCTTTTACTCACATAAAAGCCTTCTCTCCTTGCCTTAGCCCATATATGGTTACGGGGCAGATTACTGTTCTCCGGGTCAGTTAGATATCGTTTAAACCGTTCTTGTTCTGAAAGTGTTAATTGCCCAGGATAGGTTAAGAAGCATTTTTTCATGACTGAACTATCACATTTCTTGCTCGCAGCCCATTGCTTTATCCTTTTTTCACTAATTCCGAGTTTCTCATCTAACAGTTTTTTGGGTAAGAGCTTACTAGCCAGGAAATAAGCCTGAACTATCTTTTCTCTGTTACGTACTTCCAACCGGTCTCTTTCGCCTGTCGAATCTATCATGTCATTGAAACAATTTACTAATACGGTGAGGCCTTCGTACATTGAACTATAGTCTACTGATTCTGTCTGAGCCTTTTTGATTGCGGAAGTAGGTTTTCTCTTCATTATTGCTATTGTAAGTTATGACACAAAATAACTTACAATAAGGCTAATTACTTGTTGTCATAGAATGTTTTTTGTTTAACGCAATTTCCTAACCAGTATATTTGCCCAGCGGGGCGCCCTTGAGTGGTGGGGTAAAGCTTTTTATCTATTGAAAAGTAAGCCCCGCATTTTTTACCTCCATATTACAACATTTAATAAAACAAGACAGCCTCTTCCTGGTGCTCAGTAAGCCAAGGATTAGAAAGGAAAGCTATTGGCACAGGAAAGGGCTGGTTTACTTCGCCTACTTAATTAGCCGACTTCATGCAAGGCTTAATAAACATACTACACTCGGAGCGTCAATTAGATTTCGCTAAGACAAGAGCTTTTTTACGCATTGATTCCCCTCTAAGCTCTAAACGATGAGCTTGGTGAATTATTCGGTCCAAGATAGCGTCAGCTATTGTTTGTTCGCCAATTATTTCATACCAACTGCTAACAGGCACCTGGGATGTGATAATAGTCGAACCTTTACCGTGCCTATCCTCTATTATTTCCATAAGCATCGCACGGCATTGAGCATCAAGAGGCTGCAAACCAAAGTCATCTAGTATTAAAAGGTTATGTCTTTCGATTCTTGCTACTTCCTTTATATACGAACCATCAGCTCTTGCAATCTTGAGCTTGTTCATGAGCTTGGATATGCTGTAGTAAATGACTTTATGACCTAAACTACAAGCTTGATGACCAATTGCTGACGCAATGAAACTTTTGCCGATTCCTGTGCTACCAGTAATAACTATATTTTCATTGTTATTAATGAAAGTGCAGTCGCCAAATCGCATAAGTTCGTTTCGGTCTATATTGCGATTGGTGTCAAAATGTACTTCCTCCATGTAGGCCTTATATCTAAACCGGGCGTTTTTGCGCTGCCGTTCAACACTCCGGTTCTTTCTTTCGTCCCATTCAGATTGAACAAGGGTAGAAACCATTTCATCAGATGTATATTTTTCAGTGTTGCCTGAATCAATACTTGTTTTAAAAGTTTTATGCATGCCTAAAAGTTTCATTTTACGCATCATTTCCAGTGTTTCTGTATTCATTGTTTTAGTTTTTAAGGTTAGAAATTATTTATTTGTAGTAATCTTTGCCACGAATATTATTGTGTTCCGGCATTTTCAATTGTTCAAACTCATCATCCTGCCCATCAAGCCCCTTCTCCAGTATTGTTTTGATGGTTCTATAGTTATATATCTTATAATCCAATGCCCGTTTACATGCTTTGATTAATCGTTCGTCACCTACTTTTCTACTAAAGCTCAAAACCCCTATACAAATTCGATAAGCCTGTTCTGGATATTTTCTGTTTTCCAGTATTTTAGATATATATAGCTTAACATCAGGGTGAATTTCGCCTGCCTGCTTCAAGAATCGATTTGGTCCCATCTCTGACATGGAGCGGTGTGCATGATGCAGGTGTTCCTTATCGGTAGTGTATTTATAAGGGCTATGTTCTCGCTTATGTAGCGCAATACGTTCATAATTATAAAATATCTCCACGTTATATCGAGAGAATAATATCTTAACTTTTTTCCCTATATATAAATACGGTACACTGTAATAATGCTTATCTATACCAAACGAGATATACCCGTTTTTCATCACTGTAGCATGAAATTGGCTTTTAAACTCATATCTTAACATTGGCAGTGCGACTAAAGTATTTTTCTCCAGTTCATTGAATTGCTGCCTACGGCTATAATTGCGTCCTGATCTAAGTCGGTTATTATGTTCTTCTAGTAATATAGATATCGTATTATTTAATTCCTCCAATGAATAGAATTTTTTCTCACGTATCATTGCATGTATGCGTTTATACATGACATTGACCATAACCTCAACTATTGCTTTGTCTGTTGGTCTGTATGCCCGTGCAGGTAAAATTGTAGTATTATAGTGTTCGGCAAAATCAGCAAACGTTTCATTAATAGTTGGCTCATACTTGCAGCTTTTAGTAACAGCAGACTTTAAATTATCACAAACAATTGCGGCAGGAACACCGCCAAAATAATGTAAAGCATCTTCACATGCCGATACAAAGTCTTCTTTCCGTTGACTTCTAACTGCTTGAACAAACGTCAGCTGACTGGCTCCAAGTACTGCAACAAATACTTCAACCGGTTTCTCTTTACCCGTCTCTTTATCTGTTACCATTAATTTTTGTCCGGTGAAATCAATATACATTCTATCACCAGCTTTATGGTCAATACGCATGGTCGGCATTATTCTTGATTTCCACTTTGAGAAATACCATAGGAACTGACTTTTGCCAACCCCATCCGGATGCGATTTCTTGTATTCTTCCCATAAAAGTAATTGGGTTACACCCTTTTTCCTTAGTTCCCGATCCATATCAGGAAACAATTTAAAAAGTGCTTCTTGTCTCTCTTTAAGTGCTGATTCTTCCGGGATTGTAAAAAGTTCGTTCAGGTCTTTATCACTTAATTCGTTTATTTCTTCAAAAGTTAGCCCACTTTCTCTAAAGTCTTTTAGGTGTCTCCTTAATGTTAAGCGGGCAATGCCCGTCTGTATTACTATTTCAGATATAGTTTGCTTCTGATTATGCAGTCTTAATATATGCCTGATATTAACCATATTTCATTTTTATGAGCACAAAGAAAAAGCGGATAGAAATTACTCCTTCCGTAATTGGCCCAAATACGCTTAAAAAAGCTGAAACAGGGTTAATTAGGACTGAATAGTAACTCCCTCGGGTATACCAAGCTTATCAAAAATTACGGCAATTTGCTTTGGTGTATAGAAATATCCGGTACGATTACCAATTTCTTTTTCAAACGGCAGAAGCCATTTCTTTAAAGTTTTAGTACTAATACTGTATAATATCGCAACTTCCTTTACAGAATAAGTCTTAATCGGAATCTTCTGATCTTTGTTTTCATTACATTTCATATGGGTTTTTCGTACAATATTCCGCCTGAAATCATTTTATTTGAAATTGACGAACACCTAAAATATTAACACACACTGCAAAGCCTGTCTCTTTAGAACGCTAGAAAATACTCCCCTAATAATTTCATAATATCATTTTTCATAGCTTTAAAGTCTCTATATATTATTGTCTGGCTACAGACAAAGCTGTCAAAACTAATGGATAAGCAAAATTTTTTATCACTGGAGATAAACGAGCGGGCAAGTACCGTTTGGTCCAAAGGCGAGTATATAGGAACCCGCGAATATTATGGTTATAAAGTCAGCCTATATGTACTTACAGGATTATATGTAGAAGTATGGTACTTCATTGCAGAGAATAGAATTGAGAAGGTTGAGCCAATAGCCAGTGATAAGGATCTAGACCATTATTTAAAGAATATCGACCTGAATAAGTTAGAATAGCAACTCATTCTTCATGTTCAGGTAAGAATAAGCTTACAAAACAACGTATGTAGTACCGGATAATTCTAAAAATTTTCATTGTTACAATTACTTAAGCGCCTTTACTGCATTTTTATTCAAAAATTCATCTAGCCATCTCTTACGGAAGACCATAACCCTACCTTTCTTTGTATAGGTAATCTTCCGTGACCGACATTTCTGAGCCAAGGTATTTGGTTTTATATTCAGGTACTTGCCAGCTTCCTTTAATGACAATATTCTATCCTCCTGATGTTGGGGCACTTTTTCTTCAATAGAGGTTCGCAATTGCCTTATTTCGTTTTGCAATTCAAATACAAGGCTGGGTAATTGTTCGAATGTAGGGGTTTCCATAAGCAGAGTTTAATATTTGCATACAATAATAATAAAAGCCCCACCTGGATAGGTAGGGCTTGGTTAAAATTGTACCGCATTGCTTACATACATCGGTACTGTAATATCTATATACTTGGCACGGGCATATCATAGATAGCATCTAGTAATAAGGTAAGCTGTTTACAAAAGTCTTCCCCAATTTTAGTATGAAAATCCAAACTACCGGATTTGGCCGCCCCAGATAAATGTTTAATTCTGTGGTTGGTATCTTCTTTCGAATATACTTCTCTAAAATTAACAACCTGCCAACAGGCTTTCTGTTCTTCTTTTAACATTTCAGTTTAATATGATGGTTAATTACTCAGTTTTGATTCGCTCTTTACCTTGTCAATGAAATATGACATTAGGCAGTCGTTTCCTCCTTAAGCTTCACACCGTCATCATATTCAACTACAATCGGGACCGTAAAAACAGCATCAACTAGGCCGTGTAATAATTTCAGGTCAAACATTGCATCTGAAATACATTTTTCATCAAGCATGTTATGCTTTTTCATGTCTTTAATGTAAGAGCCGAAAACCTCAGTAAGTCGGTCCCTCATTTCATTTCGGTTTGTCCACCCTAGAAAATCATCAATACTTTCAAAGGCTTTACCTAATTCATCTGACTTTGCTTTTTCAACAGCTAGGGTTGTTATTAGTTTTTGTAACATGGTTTAATTTAATAAAGATGGCCGGTCGTCTCGAATGCTTACATAAATGCAAGGATAGGGACTTACACCCATGCGCCGGCCAAGATTATTAATTAGATTATTCATTTATGATGCATTCGAGGATACAAACATAATAATTATACCGACATTCCAATAATCACCATAGCATTCTTCCCCTGTTTGTTTTCTGGTACATTATTTCAGTCTTTGCACCGCCACGCTGCCATGTTTCATAATCTGCTTTAAATGCATAGCAAAGCATATAATCTGTAAGGTCGGTTATATGTCCATGTGGTTGATAACGCTCTTTAGTTGCTTTATCAGTTATCTCACGCTTATCCTTTCCACCATCAGATGCTTCCTTCGTCATATAAAAGTCATTTATAGCCTCGCTGCAATGCTCATCAATTATAAATTCAATGCCCCCAGCTTTAGGATTACCGGCAAGCAGATCATTAAAGAAATCTCCCCTGGCTCGAACGCTTGGGTTTGATGCTGCCACTCTGCGATGCGGTTTAAACATTTGTAAGCCATTTTCAAGCAACCGGAATAGGTCAACACCTTTTTCCTGTTTAACATCGTCCTTACGGCTTGTAGCATCGCCATAGATGAACATACCGGCATTATGATTCTTGTATTCGTTCCAATAGCGCCGTTCTATTTCACGGGCCATCCATGTGGTTGTATTGTTTGGATTCTTAGCCAGTATTTCATCAATCAGGCGTATTTCTTTATTCACTATCTGAAACACTCCACAAGGGAAATAAGGCTTTGTATTCTCATCGAAGCTTAAATGCAATGGCAATTTAGAATCATACTTAGTCTTTCCCACATGCTTCTCTCGCTTAAAGTTTTTATAGAACTCTCCACCTGTAGTTATCTTACCCCAATTACCCAATGCGTATATTTCATAATTGGCGAAATCGTGGACCCGGTCCCATTCGTAATCATCTATAACGTGCTGGTCCTTATAATATGGACCTACAATCCACTTGTTATCGGTGTAATTGGTTTTAAGTATGATGCTATTGCCTTTCTCATTTATCCATTTACCGGTAATGGGGTATTTACTGCCATTAACTTTTTCTTCTTTAGTATCAACTTCATTCCAGGTTTCAATATCAAATACTTCTTTTTTAATCCAATGCTGTTCAATAATCGGGTTGAATATGGATATGATCTGCTGACCATCTTTGCCACGTAACCTTTTACGTATCTGCTTAAAGTCCTCATGTTCGAATTGGCTTACCTCTTCCAGGATAACCTTTTTAAAGTTGCTGAGCCCTTTAATCTTCTCTGAATCATCCAAACCCCTGAACCTGCAATAAGAACCCGTTTTGCATTTTATAAGGTTTTGTTGGTCAGTGAGCAGACTGTTTACTTCCCAATCGCTTATAATACCTTTAAAATCGGAGAATATACTGTCTTTTATATCCTCGCTCACCTTACGCATTACCATAGTATTGTAATTAGCGGAACCTAGCATTTGGGTAAGAGTAAGTTGCACAACTGAATAGCTTTTACTAGCAGATGAGCCGCCATAAAGCCATATATAACGTATTGCTGGATTGTTTATGGCATCCAATAAATGCCAATAGACATTATTAAATTTGCTGGGATTGAAGGTTATCTTAATCTTCTCGCTTCCCATAGCCGACATGAATTATGGTTTCTGAGGTTTCTACCGTGGCCTTCAAATCGGTAGGTATAAGCTTTGCTGCAATCTGATAAAAGGCTGTAGGATTATTCTTACCCCATTCATGGAGATTGGCTTCAGGGTCATCCTGAAGCTCGTTAAAAACCGCTAATACAGTATCTCTTACCGACTTACTCAGCTTATTAGGTGTGCCCTTAGCCCTGCCGCCTGTTTTATCTTTCCCTTTCTTAAAAGCCATTCTATTTTATTCTGTTTTAGAATGAATACTAATTTCCCTTTCTGCTTTACAGACCTGATCAGAGAGAAACTTAACCACTTCGAAGGATTGCTTACCTAATAGGCCTTTGCATAGCGGTTGAACCACTGCCGGCTTAGTTGGACCTTTTGCAAGGTCAGAAACAATTTCTTCCGGAAGATTTAATAGCATTCCACAGACTTTAATAAACTCATCCTTTTCTTCAGGTGTTCTGTTTATTTTATCCAATTCACTTAAAATACCTGCAAGTACCTCTTGGGTGTTACGTTGGATAAGGCTGCGTTTGCGTTTAGGTTTCTCTTTCATGTTATTCTCCACTGGCTATTTCAGAATCATTAACTGCTGATGTTAAGGCTCTCATCATATGGTCATGTATATCAGTAGCTACTTCCTTTGATGAATTAAAGTTATTTACGCTCTTGCCGAACTCTTTGATATTCCAAGTATTAATTACTTGCTTATCGCTGCCTTTTACGCTATCAGCGGATGGAGTGGTAGGACCTGAAGGGAGATTACCCTTACCGGTTGCTGCTTTATTAAAACCATTGTATTTATCCCATTCCGCATCGGTGACTAACCTGAGTTTGGCTGGCCCACGTTTATTCTTAGCCCCGCCAAATAACGAATTGAAAACATCCTGTGATTGATTATCAGAATTAGAATCACTACCAAATTTTATCATGCCTGATTTTGAATCTACAGTGTAGTCCTTTTTTGCAGTCAGAAACTGATTTAGCATTAATTCGGAATTAACGTTATGTATTGCACCTTTAACATTATCCCATTTACTGGCCAATGTATCTGCATCATTAATTTCACTACTTATATCGCTCCGGTCCTTAAATAATTCATAGCCTCCTACAACTGCGGTAAGCCCCGCAACAATTAAACCAAAACCAGTTGAGAATTCTAATGCTTCTACCGCCTCAGTTAAGCCAACAACCGCAGCGGTCTCCTCTAAGGTAGCCGCTTTCATTACGCCCTGAGTAATGATCCATCCCTTTTGTATAACCTGGCCTGCTTTTAGTGCAGTATTAAAAGCCAAATAAGTAGCTGTAAGCACTGCCGTAACTTTTACGGTACCTTCAATAAGCCCCTTATGCTCTTCACCCCATTTAATCCAACTCTGTATATCCTCTACTACCACTGAAACTACTGGTACTAGGTCCGTTTCTAATTCACTGACAAGTTGACCGGTTTGTGTCTTAAGTTCTTCAACCGTTTTAGCCATTTGTTCATGCGCACCGCCTGCCGTTAATGCAGCTTGTGCAGAACCACCAAACTCAGTCTCTAACTCATGTAGAATATACCTCTGAGCTTCAGCTTGATGGCCAGCTGCAACCAAACTTTCAACCATTTTAACCTGACTTTTGGTAAAGTTCACACCCTCTTTTGCAAGCATCTGCATACCATGTGCAGGATCCTGTAACGCTTTGCCAATTCTTACCGCCATTTCTTGCAGATTGGCATCTTTGCCGCCTAACTTAGCTGCTGTATCTATTATGGCCTGTGATGCTTCATCGAATTGCCCCGCTGCAACCTTTGGGAAAGTCAACAGAACAGATTGCATACGCTTAATATTATCCATCGCATATTCACTATGATGATATAACCCCTCAGCTCCCTCTTTTAGTTGTTCATTGGTAACGCCAGCAGCATTATTGGTACTCTTTAATGATGCTTGTATTTCGGCATCAGCCCGCTTTACATTTAAATAAAGATCCTCGCTCTCTTTGCCGAATGATATGGCCTCAAATGCACCGAACCCACCAAGCATGGTATTCCTAAGTGATTCGAAGACACCATTCAATTCATGTGCCGATTCCTTTGCCTGCTTTGCTTTCTGTCCGAACTTTACCGCACCATCAGCCAGCTTGGTAAAAGCAACCTCGCCGTTCTCGTTTATTTGTATTTGAAATACTGCCTTGGTCTCCATGCTTTTATTTATGGTATATTATTTTATTGATTATTAGCACCTGTTCCTATTCCGTTCTGTTTTGCCATTTTATCGCTATTAATTCGTTTTGATATTGATATTTGACGAGAACGTCGAACTGGGGTTATCAATAGCATAACCGGCTATTGTTTGCCAGTATCTCAAAATAAGTGTTGACTCATTAGGTGTTAAGGTATTCACCAAATAATTTTTACCTGTATACCCATCTGTCGCTGCTTGGGCATATAGGTAATTAATCACTACATCATTTACCCCTTCAACTCCGAGTAATGCCGCTATAAGATCGGAAACAAGAAAGGTACCATCAAAAGGAATAGCATCTAAAAAATTATCGTATGCAGCTTGGAGATTTCCTAATATAACACCATTGTAACTGGCATCTATATAAATATCAGCATTACATGTGATGTAGTCTGGGTTTAAACTTATAACATTGAACTGTGTACCTGGTACCCCGATTGCAGATAGGTATTGCAATAAAGCATTATATTGTGGTCCAGGTGTATTATATGGTACACTCTGTCCATCCAAGGGACCTAATGGATAACCCGTAGCGACTTTTATATTCACCGCACGACTCGTAGTTGTAATAACAGAGGCTCGTGTAATAATGTTTAAAGATGTATTTTTTACTGTATATCCAATGGAATAATCCGGTAGGGCTGCGACCACTTGAGGATTAGTAGCTGAGTACTGGAAATAAAGCAGCATGTTTTGGTACCACTGTGGGCTAAATACCGGTGCATTGCTTACAATAGTTTCAACGTTAGTTTTAAACAGATCACACAGCTGTTCAAATATACTTTGGCCTGCTGCATATATCCACAACCACAAATTCCAGATACTTACCTGAGAGGTAGAGTTAAGGGTGCTAAGATTAGGTTGCGCATTCTTTTGCGCTAATAGTTGTTGGTAAATGGTTGCGAGCGAACGTGCCATAGTATCTGTATTATTAGGTTAATTAAGTCTCATAATTTGTTTGTTAATCATATCAAGTATAGTCTGCATACCATTGCTATACTGATTGCTGGCAACCTCGACGGCGCTTATATCGCACAATGGGAAATACTTGCCAATGAACTCAGATATGATCCTATTATTTGCAATGTTTTGCTCTATTGCCTTTTTGGCTTTTTTTAAGTCTTCGATTTTTGTTGTTTCCATTGTGTTTGTTTAATTTTTTAGGCCCTTATTAGCCCCTCATAAGCCCCTGAATATTCTGTTTACTTCCTTCTATCAGGTGAATTGGCTGGGAACTTTATCAGATTGAACATTTCCCTGAATCTGCTTGTTAGCCTTTCACCATAACGTGATTTGATTTCGCCAGGAGTGAGATTTGTCGTTGCGTGGGTTCTGGTAAAATCTCCATTATCATAACGTCTTAACATTACTTCGAGGATCACATTTACTTCCTGCCCGAAGTATTTTTTATCAGGTTCGGTGCCCAAATCATCAAAACAAATTGAACGCATACATGCCCTACCATATCCCAGACCACTTAAATTCGATGTGGTTACTTCAAAATATTTTTGTATTCCTTCATCGCCATGAATAGCAAATTCAGAAGCAATCTTGCGACAGTTTATAACTTGATAGTTATTGACAAGGTTTGTAGAGAACATTTTCATCATAAGGGTTTTACCGCATCCGATATTCCCCATAAGAAGCAACCCCTTGTGAAAAGAATAAGAGGAATCGCGTTTTAAAAAATGTTCATCTTTGGTGAAGTATTCCATAAGTGTGTCATACGCCTGGGCGATATCGGTACCTAATGGGTCATAATCCACATTTAATTCAATTTGCTTTTGCATTAGAAGGCCGCATTGTGCCTCGTACGGTGTTGTTTTAGTCATAGTTTAAAATTTAAGATTATCAACTTCTTGTTGGGTTAATTTTTTAACGGGACCAGCACCAGGGTCATGTTTATTATGCACGTTTGAATGAAATAAATTATGCTTGGGTACGTGATCATCTAGCCACATTTTACCATTCAGATATGTAAGTGGATTCTTTCTGAATTGTATATCTGGTGTTGCGGATATATATACCGGTAACTTCTCCTTAATAAGCTTCTTTTCAATATTGGTTATTCTACCCCATTTAGCCTCACACTTTACAGTATCTATCTTCTTGCCATAATCATTCCAAAAATCTTTGAATGGATATATTTCTATTGCCGGGGGTGAAGCATTTACAATATCTTCTTTATTCTTTTCTTCTTTCTTTTCTTCTGATAGTATTACGGTCGTATCATTATTCGATACGGTCGTATTTTTATACTTATTCCATCGGGCTTCTACGGATGCCTTTGCTTTTTTGCTCTTATCTATAATGTCTAAAATGTTTCTCTTTACCCGATCTGACCAGAAACAACTATCATCCTTTTCAAATAACTCATACTTCTCTATTACATTCGTTATACGTTCGTATTCTTCATGCAGTTCAAACGCAATACGTTCAACTTCCTTTAACTCAATCGTCCCTATATTTTCATGGAGCATTTCGATAATAGACCAATAGATACCCAGACCTCTCATTCCTTCTTTCATAATTAATTTTTGAAGGCGCTGGTCGTTGCGACTATTAGTATCGTGCGGGAAGAATACTATTGGTTTACTCATAGTATGTCCCGTTTAATTTTGTTATACCCACAGTTTTCATTATGCCGGGATATTAGAAGTGGATATTTTGACCTTTTTAAAGGCCCTTGTAAATTCTTCTATATCAACAAATGACTTATTCCCAAACTTGTAGAGCGAGAATTCCCCAGCCTTTAAATGCTCATAGAAGGTAGGTTTACTGCATATTTTTTTATCAAATATGTCCTGTATAGGAACATACCGAAAGGACTGTGCTTTTTCAGTTGTAACCGGTTGCTTATTCTCATCAAGCGCAGTTTTAACAGCCATCTTTATCAGACTGTCAAATTCGGTTAAGCTTATGGGGCTTAAAATCAAGTTGTGCATAGTTCACTGGATTAATGCGTTCATCAATGTTTGACAATGCAAAATTCCAAATACTATGAAAAGGATCATCTACCAAAACTACCACTTGTTGAAAATGAAGTTTTGGTAGATATGGTAAACGTTATTTAGTAAGATTTGATGATATTTCTTTTACCAATTTCTCAACGTCTTTATTCAATTTATTATCCGTAGCAATAACACTCTCCTTGAACCCCGTATTATATACACTGTTATGCTTGGATTTATCTATATTGAAGTATCTGCATACTGTCATACATAAATCTCTCTGGGCACCGAACAATAAATATTTAGGCTTTAGCAATTTTTCATTCTTCCATATCTCAGTTATAGCAGCCAATTTCTTCCAGCCTTTACCTTTCCATTGATAAGATTGGTCATCATTCTTGTCAATATATCCAGCAGTAACAAGCAATGCTATTTTATTCAAAAGGTCAGATGTTTTACTATCACTCCAAATCAATTCCAAGCCAGATGCCTGTTTTTTATTTTCATCTTTCGCTTGGGCTTTTGGTTTTGGCTCGTTACTTAATTCTTGCTTGACTATTTCACTCTGTTCATATCTTATCCGGTCAAGTATTTGTTTATCCAACTCCATGCGACCATTACTTCCATTATCCAAACCATATTTCAGGTAGTAATTATAACTGATCCTATAATTTATTTCTGCAGAAGTCAGCCAAGCAATAAAAGTTGAGGATTGCTTTTTCTGCACTGCCAATTGCAATTTAAAATCAGCTATAGTGTTACAATATGGATATACCTGGCTAATGAGTGCTAATGCCTTATGCTTTTCCTCTTCAAAATCAGTTTGTTTTTTATTGAAATCATTCCGGCTTTTAGTCATTGAAGCCTTAAGAAAACCACTAGGCTTTGTGGTTTTTATCACAACCTGTTTCTGTTTATTGGCTTTTACCCATTTCCGCTCCTCTTTAGTTGGCTTTCTCATGCTATGCTTTCTCGGTTATTTTACTCTTCTTACCATTACCTTTCCTATTGAACATACCCTCAAATGCCTTATCAATATCGCTATCATCAACCTTTACATATTCTCTGAATTGGTCATAAGTGCGATGGCCTGTTACTTTCATTATCACCTCAGCAGCTATTCCGGCTTTTAATGCTAAAGTGCAAAAGGTTCGGCGGCCTGTATGGCTCGATACTAAATTATATCTAAAATCGGTTTGGGAAATCTTCTGTTTTCCGGTTAAGGTAATCCAAGAATGCTTCCTATTAAACTCAGCTTTCTTACATATTTCTTTCAGGTATTCATTAAACTTCTGATTCGATATTGTAGGAAACCCCTCCGGGTACTTCTTCAGGATGTACGCAAGATGCTTTTTAAGCTTCGGGTGTAATGGTATACTAACCCGCTCCCCTGTCTTTTGCTGGTATATCTGAATGTTGGTATCCGAAATATGATTTGAGTCCAATACCTTAGGCATATCGGACCAGCGTTGCCCCGTAAGTATTTCCAATGCAAACAGGTCCCTCACTCTATCAAGACGGCTATCCGTTTTAAGATCAAGTTTTATTAAGGTTTCAACCTCTTGCTCCTTCAATGCAATTTTAAACGGTTCTATTTCGTCTAGGAATTTCAGGGCATCAAAATCAATATCTTGTTTTATTATACCTTTCCTTTTAGCATAACGCATAAATTGTTTAAGGCCCTTCATATATTTATTTATAGAAGGATTAGAAAACTTCTTCATTTCGACAAAGTACTTATCCCGGTAACTGACCCAAAAATCTTCACTTATATTATTAAGCATTATTTTCCCGAAAGTTTCTTCGTACTCTTTTAGATGGTTAATGCTCGCAGCAAACTTCTTTTGGGTACCTTCTCCCCAGGTGCTTGTTAAGTCAGATAAGAATTTATTATAGGCCTCTGTAAAAGTTAATGTATCTGGTCCTTTAAGTTTACCTATCTGTTTGTAGTATGAATCCCTTACCTGATCAAGTGGGCATTTAGCTCCTCCCTTTGATAATTCCATTTCGGACCGTATCAAAGTGTCTCGTATATCTCGGAGCTTACTAGTATATTCAAAATAAAATACGTTATTCTTTTTTACCAACTCTTTAGCACCCTTCTTTTTCCGTGTATTGCAATAAGCAGTAACAAAGCTTTCACCAGTGGCAAATCTCAACCGCTTTTCTTTATTACTTATAGAAACATATACCTGGCTTTGACTTTTTGCTTCAGGTGTGAGTAGATAGAAGGAAACACTTATCATTGTATTGTGATTTGCAACACAAAAGTATACCTATTGACAATACCATTGACAAAAATGCCTTACTTTATATAACTTAACCTAACTTTGGCTAACTAACTAATTAATACAAGCCCCTATTTACGCCATATTTTACAGACAAGTGAAGTTAGTGCGAGTAAAGGGTTCTATTCCTGGCGGGGCCACTATCTTATAATCTTCATCAGTATTGAATTACAACAAGGCCAAAAGAATTCTTCTACTAAGCGTTATAACCTGGCTTATAGTAAGAGTTGTGATTCTTTTCCTTATCCATCACGTTAATCTTTTCGAGGTTCATGATATTGCGGTTAATATGGTTCAAACCGGAGAAATGAAATATTTCTTCAATGGCCAGTTCAATTACAATTATCAGTTCCCAGTATATCCTTCCTTGCTTTTTATACTATACAAATGTTTTGGCATAATACCTAAACTAGGATTGGGATTAAATTTTCTTCTTCATTCTTTAGCTGTTTTGATGAGTTTACCATTTTTCTACCTGGTGGCTTTAACTATTAAAATTGAAGGTGTCCATAAAAATTCAGCAATAATTGCATTACTGGCTTCATTAGCAATTTTGTTTCATCCACTCATTAACTACTATGCACTGTTAAACATTCACCCCTTTATTTGCGATCTGTTCTTTTTAATGCTTACCCTATTTTGCATTACGCGCTATCAGAAAGGGCCTACAAATAAAAACCTTTTGTTACTGGCTATTGCGTTTGGGTTCACAATACTCGACAGGCCAACTTTAGTCATCTGCATTTTACCATTCTTCCTATCGCTCAACGCTTCATTCTCATTTATAAACAGGCTTTTAAAAACTCTTATCGTTCTGGCAATAGGGTTTACCATCCTATCGCCTTGGCTTTACAGGAATCACACCATTTATCACAAGTTCACCGTTACATCAAGCACCGGGCAAAACCTGTGGCTAGGCATACAGCAAAAAACAGGGGGCACTACTGCACTGACAAACGGAAGCAATTACTACTCACTGATTCAGCCAGAAGAATGGCAAAGCATTAGCAAACTAAATAGTGAGGAACAATCTGATTACTTTAAAGACAAGTACAAACAAACTATTGATGACAATCCTGGACTCTTAGTTAAGATGTATCTCGTTAAACTTCAAAACTTTTGGCTATTTCGGGATAATATGGGTTCGGAGTATAGCCAACAGGTTAAAAGCTTAATTCCAATTTATAAATGGATATATAGTTTTGTTCTATTACTTTCCTTCATTTTCATTCTGTTAGCAAAAAGAGAAGCACGATTAATTTTTTCTATCCCCTTATCCCTATCGTTATTACAAGCCGTTTTTTATATAGAAACAAGGCATCGCTTAATTATAGAACCCATACTTATCTTCATGGCAATTTCGACTATATATATTATAGCTTCCACATTATCGAACAAAAAGAATGCTTAAAGCCAGCAATAGAGACTACACATGGATTCTATTACTATTATTGGTTGTTGCAGAACTAATAATAAACCCGGTAGGTGAATTTCCGTTAAACGATGATTGGGCTTTTTCAAAAGTAATTTCAACTTATATTAATTCTGGCCTATTTCGGTTTTCCGACTGGCAGTCGCTCCCACTCGCCCCACAGTTGTTTAGTGGAATAGTATTGGCCAAACTATTCGGGTTTTCCTTTACATTGTTGAGGCTTATATCAGTAACCAGTTTATTAATTCTAATACTAATTTGCAATTCCATTTTAAAACAACTTTCATTCACCCCTGTCCTGCGCTTTATAGTCTTGTTCTGCTTAGCCTTCAACCCACTCACATTATCACTCAGCAATACCTTTCTGCCCGATGTATTTACTTTACTATTAGCATTGCTTGCTTTTCTTTTCATGTTGAAAATCTTTAAATTGTTCAATGGGCTTCACTTTGCCTTACTTATTCTATTTTCAACCTTGGCTACGTTAAACAGGCAAACATCCATTGTATTGCCAATTGCATTTGGCATCATCTATTATTTTCAATTTGGCAAGAGCATTAGAAGCCTGTTAATAGCTTCAATACCCATACTCATAAACATCATAGGGCTTGTTGCCTTTCAATATATAGCTCTTACTGATCATAACCTACCAGTTAATTACCAACTCCAACTACAGCATATTGTTCAATCCGCGCTCCAACCTAACCTAGTAGCGGCAAAAACATTCTTCTACTACTTCACTTGTTCTAATGTTATGCTAGGGCTATTCATTTTGCCATTAACCGTTTCTAATCTTAGAGAACATTTCAATAAGATAATCTCATCGTTATCGCTTATTCTAATTGGCATAGGTTATATGTTATTAATCATTTCTAAAATCACTTTCGCAGCCAATATCTTTCCTTTCTCAGGTAACATGTTTTATCCTTTTGGAGTTGGACCAATAATAATGACAGGATTCAACACTCAAGACTTACATGCATTTTCATTAGCATCTAAGACATTCTGGGGCGCTTTAAACATACTAGGCGGGTTTAGTTTTTATGCAGCATCTATTTCAATAGTCTGCGCCAAGAACAAAGTAGCATCACCTATTTTAATTTTTTTCATCATCATATTTATAATTTACCTAATGCCTCTTTGCTTGAGCTACACCAACGACAGATATCTACTATTCCTAATACCTTTCTTCTTTATAGCCTACATATTGTCATTCGACTTTCAGTTTAACAAGCTTTGGCTAGGAGCCACCTTTACTTTCATGCTCCTTTTTTCAACCGCGACCACACATGATTATTTAAACATAAACCGTGCACGATGGAGTGCAACAGATAAACTGATTAGTGTTAAACACATTTCTCCTAAAAATATAGATGGCGGATTTGAATTTAATGGATGGTATTCGGATGGATTTAAAAACTACAACCCCTTACACCAAGGGCGCTGGTGGTGGATTGAGGATGACACGTATATAATAAGTCCCGAACCGATGAAAGGTTACGCAGTAGAAGAAAGTATTCACTTCAGCTCATTTATCTCTTTCAGGTTCAATACCCTTTACGTATTAAAACGTAATTAACTAAAACTGGAAATAAATAAATGTAGGTTCGCCTGCATTTGCCAGGCAAATTATGGCCGCAATCATTAGGTAATAAACACCCCAACGTATAACTAAAGGATTCCTATCAAGATACGATACCAGATTGATCTTCCGTTGAAAGTATTCGGCAACTTGAAGCGCTATAACCAGTAACAGAATACATACCGATTGAACCAATGTTATAGCTCCATTAAATGTTAATACATTAACTATGCTATGGTTAAACAGCTTGGCAATAGCAATTGGCATTTGTTTTAGCATATACAGTGCAGGGGCCATTGAGCCTGACCTAAAGAATACTAACATAATAGCCCAACACAGAAATGTTAGCACAATACTTACACGGCTATAAACTCCCTTAGAAATAGATGAAGCCATTTTCTTACGGAATTTCCGGCTAAGCACATCATAGGATAATGCAATACCATTAAGGACACCAAAGACAATGAAATTCCAGTTGGCGCCATGCCACAAGCCGGCAATAAGGAAGGTGATATTCAAAGCTGCAATAATGCCCCATTTACCCCAATTACGGAAACTTATGGATAATGGCGTAAATAAATAGTCATTAAGCCAAGTGGAAAGCGAAATATGCCAACGTCTCCAAAAGTCCGACATATTTTGTGCGATAAATGGAAAATTGAAATTCCGCATGAGTTTAAAGCCCATAACCTTGGCAGAACCCAGAGCAATATCTGAATAGCCAGAAAAATCGCAGTATAGTTGAAAAGGAAACAGAATAACAGCAATTAAAATACTTATGGCCGAGAAAGAATGCGGGGCATTAAATACAGGACTTATAACTGCGCCAATACTATCGGCAATGACAACTTTTTTAAACAAACCCCATAACATCATCTTTAATCCGTCTAATACATCAGCATAAACAAAGTCATGTTCTTCGTGAAATTGGTGTAACAGGTTTTGTGGTCTTTCAATAGGGCCTGCTACCAATTGGGGATAGAACATTACATACAAAGCATAAATCCCCACGTGTCTTTCGGCTTTCTGATTTCCTCGATACACCTCAATGGTATAACTCATAGCCTGAAAGGTATGAAATGATAACCCTAAAGGAAGTATATATTTTAACACAGGGAAAGAATATGAAGACATATGCAACGAATGCATTGCGCTTTCAATATTTTCGATAAAGAAATTGTAATATTTAAATAAGCAAAGCACTCCAACATTAGCCATAATACTCAATGTAAGCAGGAGTTTCCGCTTATGCCCTTGCGAGCTCTCAATATATATACCGGCAATGTAATCCACAACGATGGTAAAGAACAGAATAAGTATATACTTTGGTATAAAATACATATAGAATACACAACTGGCTACCAGCAAATGCAGCCACCGAAACTTATACGGCAACAAAAAGTAAATTAATGTTACAATAGGAAAGAAAAGAAAAAACTGTATCGAGTTAAATGACATTATCGGCTGCGTTTACCGGAATATTCACACCATTTAATTGCTGAGTGGAATTACACAAAAAGGCAACCACATCTGCCACTTCAGTTGTAGTCAATATTTTTTTCAATGGATGCTTGTTCTTCATCTCTTCCACAATCCGCTCGTCAGTGTCGCCGGTTAGCTCAGTTAACATAAAGGCAGGAGAGACACAATTCGAGGTAATCTTAAAAGCTGCATTTTCGGCTGCCCATGACTTGCTGAGTGATAACAGATAGGCTTTACCAGCTGTGTATTCACTATAGCCCATTGGCGGCTTATTCAATAAAGTACCTGATAATATAGTTATAATTTTACCTGACTTCTTTTTTCTAAATACATCAATTGCAGCTTGAGTAATTTTAATAACTGGTAAAATATTACTAGCAAACCCGTTTGCAAAAACATCGGGACTTAGCTTATGAAAATGATTCTTTTCGATTTTAGTTGTATGAGCATTGTTAACCAACACATCCATATTTTCCTTTTGAATCAAACTAATCAATTCTTGTATATCACTATTAATTGAAAAATTGCATTTTATTACCTTAACGTTCTTGTATTGACCTTCCAACTCTTTTGCCTGATTGGCAGAGGCGCTATAGGTAATAAACAATTGTGCATCTTGAAGGCCAGCTAACTTCTCCGCTATAGCCTTACCAAGTCCTGATGCACCGCCGGTAACTAGTATTTTCATTCTATACGTATTAGGTTATAAATTAGTACCTATTAGCACTTTTCCTTTTGCAACTTTAACGTTCGCGCTATTCTCAAAGTAAAATTTTATCTCCGCTGACTTTACCGATTCGAATATATCTTCAATTTCAGCATGTAACACTAATTCTTCATTCAAAAACACCGGTTTCTTAAAATCGATGGACTGAGAGTATATCATCACATTTTTCTGAGGTAAGCATTCGCCAATAAAATAAGAAATAAAACCATTGAGTATATTACCATGCATTACAATTGACGGGAAACCCTTCTCTTTTGCGAAGCCTTCATCAGTATGCATAGGGTTCTTATCGCCAAAAACGTTTATAAATCCCTTATAAACCTCCGCAGTTACCTTAAATTGATGCTTATATGTATCCCCTTTCTTCACTTCAATTTATTTCGAACTTAGTTTCTTTTCAATTGTATCACACATTTCGCCCACATTCTTAAAGCCCTGAATTTCGGCAGTGGTAAATCTCACTTTAAACTGTTTTTCTACAGCCACCACAAGTTGAATATGGGTTAATGAGTCCCATTCCTCAACATCGTTGGCAGTTGTTTCACGTTTCAATACAATAGCGTCGTTATCGAGTTGATCGATAAATATTTTATTGCACTCACTTAGTATTTCGTTTGAATTCATATTTCTTATGCGTTTGTTATATAACAGGTTTTAGTTTCATAATTTGCAACATCCAATATCCATCTACCATCATTAGTAGTAAAACCAAGGTTTTTATAATGATCGCGAACCATGCCATTTTTACGGGTCTCTATATACTCCCCTTCAATTTGTTTGAATTTATGTTTAGATGCGTACTGAACTATTTCATTCAGCATAAACTGTTCCATCGTCCGTTTTAACACACGGCAGCTCATTATCCAGGTATCTACGAAAAGTGTTTGCTCATCTTTTTTCTCCAATATAATCACCCCAATTAGGCCATGATTACCATATTTATCAGCTAATGTAAATGAAAATGTATGGTACTTATTATTGTCTACCGTAATGCGTTTAACATCTTCTTCGGTATACCTAACGGTGCGCAAGTTGAATTGATTGGAACGCTGGGTTAATTGAGCCACACGTGGAATGGTAAAAGCATCAAACGGCTTTACCTCACTTATCATATCAAGACTCTTTAAAAACTCAAGTTCAGATGTATACGAACGACTCGCATCATTCCTCAATGCCTCTGCTTTATATAATTGTGTGCGATCTTTATCTTCTTCTGTATAAGCATTAGTCTCAAAAATATTTAGTGAATTTAGATATGGTAAATAGTCAGCAGGGTCTTCGGGCAATTCTGGCACCAGCACTTCTGGTAGGAATTGCCTTACCATATTGCGTTCGAATGCGTTATCATCAATAAACACCATTGAATCGAGCCCTATGTTTAAAACAGATTGGATGTATCTAATATTATCATGCTTATTCGACCAGTTTGCAACAAATACAGCAATATCATCGTTATGCAACACCATATCAGGATGCTTATCGAATGGTTCTTTAGCATTGATTTCATCATTTTTACTGCATACTGCTAAAATAACCCCCCTGTCCTTTAAGGCTTTGGCCCATAACTGTATTTCGGTAAATGCCTTACCCACTCCTAAATCGCCTATCTGAATATTCTCCAATCCATCATCGCCAATTATTCCACCCCATAAAGTGTTATCCAGATCAAGTATTAGGCATTTTTTTGAACTACCCGTATAAGCTTCTAAAACCTGAACGCAGTTTTCCGCAACCTTAATTGTGAAGTCTAAGCTAAATAAAGCATCCGTACTTATATAAAGTCTGGTGTCGGTTGCGTACGCATTGCCGTACATAGCCTGCAAACCACACAAATCAATTATTGAAATGGCAGCATTGCTTTGAGCCAAGTCCATAAGGCCAATATTTATCTTTTTAACCTGGTAGCTAAACGAACCATTTACCTTACCTGCATAATGCCCGAAAACAGAATCAAGCTTATCGGGAAAGTTAACGACCAGAAAGTTAGTCTTAATATTGGAGGAAATAACTTCAGCTACTTTATTATAGTATTTTAAAATATCGTCTGCAAAGTCAGAGCCATATCCGTTTTTATAAAATTTCTTTTGAAGCTTTGGGCTTGAAAGGAAAACAAAAGTAAAATCGGGCTTAAAAGCATACAACTCCGAAGATGCATCAGATATAGTCAAGTCAATGGCATCGTATTCTGCCTCCCAAATCTCAATATCGAGTTTCTTTTCGTACCCAATACCGCGTATTGCCTGAGCCAAATATTGAGTAGAAGAATCGGCCAAAATTGCAACTTTAACCTTCTTTAAGCCGGTAAAGTCTTTCTTAAGGTTTGCTTTTATCTGTTTAAAGTCCATGTTTCGTTTTACTACCCAAGCAAATATAATATTTCCGCCCGAGAGCCGCGCACGCCGATGGTATTTCAGGTATTTTATACTTTTGGTTAAATTTCAGGGAATTGAGAGTATCAAAAAGCACAGTAACATATTTTTTTAAGAGGTTGGGGCTTTTTTTAATTCCATTCGTTCTGTTTATCTTCTTGTATATATAC
>JABDHI010000045.1 GCA_013285655.1 Bacteroidota bacterium | reverse complement strand
GGTCAGAATTTTTACAATACTAATATGCTAACCGAGAACATACAGCAAAACAGCTATTATACCATTCCGAATGTATTCAATACTGTGCATGCCGGTGCCGATTTTTATGCTTCGGACAGAACAACCCTCGGGCTTACATTAGATGGTTTTGCCAGGCAGTTTCAATACAACGAGACTAATAGTGCAACTACTGATAGTATAGGGCGACCGCAGGCATATTCAACTACTCTTGCTTCTGATAATGGCCACGAATTAGAATATGCAGCCGAACTGAATTTTAAACATAGATACGATTCCCTGGGCAGAAAATCGTTGAGCGGGTTGATAAATTATACAGTTTATCAATTTACCGATGTGCAGCAATTTATGAATACGTATTCGTTGCCCGAGAATGTGTATGTGCAACCACCTTTTGTTAATGGGCAAGCACCTCTTAATATTCACACATATACTGCCCAGGCTGATTATAATACATTGTTAGCCCCGAAAGATAAATTTGAGGTAGGTATAAAAGCAGTTTATACAGCTATTGATGCAAATACTCAATTTTATTTAGGAACTAATAATACAGGACCAATTGATACTGCGCAAACAGAACATTTTATTTATAACGAAAGCGTATATGCAGCCTATTTTAACTTTTCAAGAGTTTTAAAAAAAGGAGCAGTAACTGCCGGGTTGAGAGCTGAACAAACCTATGCTACAGGCAATTTAATTACCGCGGAGGAAAAAATAAATGAAAATTATTTATATTTTTTTCCGCATTTAACATATTCAGATACATTGAACAGGTTTAACAACCTAGAGGCTTCTGCCGGCACACGCTTTAACCGGCCAACTTACGACAAGCTCAATCCGTTTAAGAATTATATAAACCCGACAGCATACAGCCAGGGTAATCCGGAGTTATTGCCTGAATATGAATATGACATAAGTGTATCGGATGTTTACAGAGCCATTTATGTGGCTACTATAACATATGGTATAACCCGGCACCCGATTGAGATGGTAAACATACCCGCCCCTAATGAACCGGGAGTTACATTAATTACAAATGTCAACTTACAACTGAAAAGCTATTATTGTTTTAGTCTCTCTGCTTCTCCTCAACTTACTAAGTGGTGGAGCACTAACACCTATGCTGCCTTATTTTATAACCAATACTTAGCAAATGTTTCTCAAACACCAATAAATAATGGGAGGCTGATTTTTCAAGGGAATAGCGATAACGATTTTGCGTTGAGTAAAAAAATGTCATTCGAAATTAATGGGCAATATAATTCCGGCGGGTATTGGGGTTATTTCCAATCGGCGCAACATTGGTTGGTAGGTAGTGGTATTCAAATACGGTGCATAAAAGATAAGGCTGCAATCAAGCTGAATGTTACCGATATATTCAATACCAATTATTATAGCACCAGTAGTATAATAAATAATTATAATGAAAGTTATAAAGTAAGAAGAGATTCGAGAGTGGCATATATATCAATTGTGTACAAATTCGGTAAAAGTTATCAGCCGGAAGAAGTAAAGCCAAAACCAAACGACATTCAGCCCGATAATTCTCCCAAGGGCTTATAGGACTCAGTAATTTCATCTTTTCTGCACATGCGTTGTTGTTAATGTTAGGTAGCTTTGTATTGGCATTTTTATTATGAAGCATTTTATTCTTTCTGTTTGTTTATTTGTTTGGGCTGCAACCGTATATGCCCAGAAAGGAAAAATTAACATTTCGGTTACTGACCAGCAGCAAAAGCCAATTGACGGTGTTTTTGCAGAGTTGCTGAATGCCCGCGATTCATCAATGGTAAAATATTCTATAAGTCAACCTAATGGCTCAGCTGAGTTTGATGGACTAGGGGGCGGGGAGTATATAGTTTATATAGCCCAAACAGGCTATGAAAATTATTATTCCTCACCTATACTAGTAGATAGTTTGCATAAAAATGTTACTCTACCTGCCATTACGCTGGGCACAAAAGAACTTAAAGAAGTAACTGTGGTAAGTAAGATACCTGTTATACAACGCTACGCAGATAAAACCGTAATAAATGTGCAACAAAGCATATTAACTGTTGCCAGCAGCATTTTTGATGTTATACAACGGTCGCCCGGCATACAGGTAGACCAAAATGATAATATAAGCATGGCCGGTAAAGCCGGAGTGACAGTGATGATAGATGGAAAGATCACTCCCATGTCGGGTTCCGATCTGGCTAATATGTTGCGTGGTATGCCTGCTGATGCTGTGGATAAAATAGAATTTATAACTAATCCTTCCTCTAAATATGACGCCAATGGTACTGCCGGTATTATAAACGTAATACTTAGGAAAGACAAACGAATAGGTACCAATGCTGTTGTTAATGTAAGTTATGGGCAAGGATTTTACGCAAAGTCGAACGACGGGTTTAGCCTCAATAGCCGGGCTAAGGATTTTAATTTCTTCATGAATGCAAACTATTCATACAATAATAACTACCATAATGCACCACGCACCCGCGATTTTTATAATGGCAATGAATTTACCGGTGGATATAGCGAAACAGATTTTCATACGGTTACCTTTCAATCAGAAACAGTAAGGCTTGGCACCGACTACTTTGCTTCGAAGAATACTACAATGGGTATTGTACTGGATGGCTCGAATAGATTGTTCGCGGCATCGGGCAATACCACCGCTAATGTTTTTGATAGTGCTTACAGGCCCGTTTCGTATAACGTTACACACAGCAGTGTAAACAGTCCTGCATATAATTATTCTGGCAACTTTAACCTTACCCATAAATTTGATTCTGTAGGAAGAGAATTATTGATCAATCTTGATTACGCTGATTTTACTAGCAATTCGACGCAGAGCTATGTTACCAATTATTACAATTTAAATAATGATATTATTTCATCCCCTTATTTGCTTTATGGCAACGTGCCCGGCCAGTTAAACATATATTCATTTAAAGCAGATTATGATGGCAAATTTGGACAAGGCCAGTTGCAAGCAGGCGTTAAAACAAGTTATGTTACAACCGATAACAATCTTAAATATTATGATGGATCTAATGCTTCTGCTCCGCTTGATACAAATCAAAGCAATCATTTTATTTATAATGAAAATGTAGATGCCGCTTATGTAAGTTATGCCCAAAATATGGGTAAAGCAAATATTCAATTGGGTATACGGGCAGAACAAACCATAGCCGAAGGAGATCAGGTTACTACTGGGCAAATATTTCACATCAACAGCTTAAAGTTCTTTCCGAATATCGATCTGAATGACTCCATTTCAAAAAATAGCCAATTAGGTATTTCACTTAGCCGCAGGCTCGATAGGCCTACATACGAACAATTGAATCCATTCAGGAATTATGTTGACCCAAGTACGTATGGAGAGGGCAACCCATCATTACTACCGCAGTATGCGTATTCGTTACAAATATCTGAAACCTACATGCGCAACTATAGCATAGCCTTAAACTGTACCCGCACCACCGGAATAATATCTGAAGTGTGGGCTCCTGTAGCCGGTAACCAGGAGCCTGTAATAGCAGAGAAGCAGGTAAACCTTAATGAAAATGATTACTACGGAATGGATATTTCTGCTGTGACAAAAATTACAAGTTGGTTTACAACTACAAATATTATTGATGCCTATTACACACACTATAATGCCAACTACATGCAGGCAAGCCTTAATACACTGCACTTTTATTGGAATGTAAATAGCGATAATGTAATTACACTTAAGAACAAACTATCGTTAGATATTAATGCCCTTTATAATTCGGGTAACGCGGATGGATATTTAACAGAGCATCCTACAAGCAATGTATCTATTGGAATACAAAAGAAGATATTGAATGATAAGGGGACGATTAAATTGAACGCAACTGATATTTTTTACAAGAGTAATTTTAACGGGACAGCAAATTTTACAGGATACGTAGAAAATTTTGACATTCGGAGAGACAGCCGTTTTGTAAGTATTGCTTTTAGTTACCGCTTTGGTGGTATGCCCGCATCGCGCTCTATGCGCAGTAAAGGTGGAGCGGAAGAAGAAAAAAAGCGCGCGGGCGGAACATCCTGAAGCGATTATATAGGTAATTAACCTACACCATTCACTCATTCCTTGTTAAAAAAAGTTAAGTCGGGAACTTGGCACTTTTCGCACATAATGAGGCTATAATCAGGTAATAGCTTTGCTGTAACAAATGACGGAGTATGTTCGTCATACGGCAAATAACTGCATTATGTGGAAGAAAATAAAATTACTCACTTTTTCTCTGGTGGTTTGCCAAATGGCTTTAGCACAAACAACAGGAACCATTAAGTTTAAAGTTGCTGATGAACAGCAAAAGCCAATTGACGGTGTATTTGCGCAATTAGTTAATGCGAAGGATTCTTCTATGTCACAATATGCTGTATCTGACCAAGCGGGTGCAGTAGAATACACTAATGTTGTAAAAGGAAATTACATTATATATATAGCTCAAACCGGTTTCGATAATTTTTATTCTAGCCCTTTTCAAATTGATAGTATGCATTTGCAGTTTAATGCACCAGATGTTGTTTTAAAATCAAAATCGCTGGGCGAAGTAACCGTAGTAGCCAAAACTCCGGTTATACAACACTTTGCCGATAAAACAGTTGTTAACGTTCAGGAAAGTATTTTGGCTGCAGCAGGTAGTGTATTTGATGTGTTGAAACGCTCGCCTGGTGTAATGGTAGATCAGAATGACAACATTAGTTTACATGGTAAGGCGGGCGTAATGGTTATGATTGATGGCCGGATAACACCTATGTCGGCTAGCGACCTGGCAAATATGCTCAGAGGCATGCCGGCAGAGTCGGTGGAGAAGATTGAATTCATAACCAACCCGGGCGCTAAATATGATGCTAATGGGAGTGCCGGTATTATAAACGTTGTACTTAAAAAGGACAAACGCATGGGAACTAACCTTACGGTAAATGCGGGTTACTCGCAAGGTATATACGCACGTACTAACGACGGCTTCAGTTTTAACCAGCGCACCAAAAATTTTAACATCTTTTCAAGTTACAATTACGCATATAGAGGTAGTACCAACATAATTAATATGCATAGTAATTTTTACAATGGTAATAATTACGAAGGCGGTACAGTGCAAAATGAGTATTTGAAAATTGTTGATATGTCAAATACTGCAAGGCTAGGGGCTGATTACCTAGCATCAAATAAAACTACCATTGGCTTTATTGCGGATGCATCAATAAGTGGTTTTAATGCAAGTGAAGCTACTACTACCAATGTATATGATAGCACAAATAGTATGTCATCTTATAATAAAACCTCGAGTTATTCTCCTACCACTACATATAACTATGCAGGTAACCTTAATTTAAAACATAAGTTCGATTCTACCGGAAGAGAACTGTTGCTGAACCTTGATTATGCGAATTACCGTACCGTAGGACAGCAAACTATAAATACCAATTACTATAATTTAGATAATACTGAAATGGGTAACCCAACAGCCATTTATGGAACTGTACCCGGAATGCTTGATATATATTCTTTTAAGGCTGATTATGATGGACAGTTAGGAAAGAACAGCACATTGCAAGCCGGTGTAAAATCGAGTTACGTAAGAACAGATAACAGTGTGAACTTTTACGATGGAGCAAATAGTTCTGCGCCTATTGATTTAAACCAAACCAATCACTTCATATATTCTGAAAATATTAATGCAGGTTATGTAACTTACGGTGTGAATGTTAGTAAAGCCAGCATACAAGCGGGCTTACGTGCCGAGCAAACAGTCGCTAATGGCGACCAGGTTACAACGGGGCAAACCTTCTCTCGCAATTATTTGCAGTTGTTCCCAAATATCTCCATCAATGATTCTATTTCAAAAAATAACTTGCTGGGTTTCTCCGCCACACGAAGAATTGACAGGCCTACCTACCAGCAATTGAATCCATTTAGTATTTATATAAACCCTACTTTCTATTTGCAGGGTAATCCTTTCCTAGTGCCGCAAAGCGCTTACAACTTCCAATTGTCGGATACTTATAAGGATAATTATACACTCTCATTTACCTACACACATACTATAAATCCCATTATTACAGTTATTCTCCCAATTGCTGGAGATCATAACATCATTCAGCAGACAGATGATAACCTGACCTCATCAGATTATTATGGGCTAAATGCAACAGTTGCCACACCAATTACACCATGGTATACCACTACCACCTTTGTAGATGTTTTTTATAACCATTTTATGGCGAATCTTTCTTCTTCTCCTTTAAACTCAACCAGGTTGTTGGGCGACTTTAATTCAGATAACATATTTACCATCAGCAAAAAGTGGACGTTTGATATTAATGCATATTACGCTTCAGGATATGATTTAGGGTATCTGATAATTAAACCAACGGGTTCTCTGTCATTGGGCTTGCAAAAGAAGGTTTTAAATAACAGGGGAACTATAAGGATCAATTGTACAGACATATTATGGACGCAGATTACCAATGGCACTACATCCTTTACTGGATATAATGAGTTGATCTACGTTAAAAGAGATACCAGAACGGTAGGCGTTTCATTTACCTACCATTTTGGCGGAAATACATCTTCACAATCATTGCATAGTAAAGGCGGGGCAGAAGATGAAAAGAACAGGGCATCAAATCATCAAGGATAAATAACAACAACAATTATTTCTTTCTCCATAGGAAGTAACAAAAAACAAAGACAAAATGAGTATCGAAGAAATTAAGCTCAGGTTTTCAAACGATGTAGAAGCATTTGCCTATTTTGAAACTCTTAGGTGGGGAGGTAAGAACTCTTGCGCGTATTGCGGTTCGCACAAGATAAGTGCAAGGCAGCTTGATAATCGTTTTCATTGCAGTTCATGCCGTCGAACATTTTCTGTTACAGCCGGCACTTTTTTGCATGGCTCTAAAATTCCTTTAAAAGGGTGGCTGTATGCATTTGCATCGGTAAGCAAATCAACAGGCAGGTTCTCTATCCGTCAATTGCAGCGCGATATAAATGTATCGTACACTACTGCATGGCAAATGTACCAGGATATTAAGAAGTTGCTTCCAACAAGCGAGGAAAGGATTCCTGTTAATGAGATGTTTGAATATTTGTGTAAGAAAGCTATTGCGCAAGTGAAGCACGAAGAAACAAGCAAGCCATTGAAGGAGCAGCTGTTAGTGGCGTAAGGCTAAAATCCGCTGGTAGGGTATGCGCGAGGGGTGCATCCATAATGCTCGCGGAAGAGGCGAATGAATGAACTGGAATTCTCGAAGCCGGTTTTTCTACAAACGTCTTCAATCCTGTTCGATTTCTCGTTAAGCAGTTGACGAGAGAACTCCAATCGTTTCTCTACATGGTATTGGTGTGGAGTGGTATTGAATAATTCTTTAAAAGCTCTTTTAAAATGGTGTGGTGATAAGAACGCGACATTTGATACCTCATCAATACTTATGCGCTTTTCGGTATGGGCGTCCATATAATCTTTCGCTATGGTAAGCCTTCGGAATAATTCAGTTCGGGTAGATAATTTGGCACTCTTTAATTTATCTATATCCTGTTTCAGGTTTTTATGTACGCCTAATAACCTTATAAGCAGGCTGGCATATAGCGCTTGTAAGTCGAACTCCTTCTTCCAGGTCAAATTCTCTTCCTCCATTAGGCTGCGTAACTTAAAGAATATGGTTTGTATTTCGGTATCCATTTCGTAACTTTTCTCAAAGAATGCCACAGGCTGGTCGGCTGGTTTAAAAGGGTCGTCTAATAATTTATCTTCATTAGTAACCAACGATTGTAATACATCTGAAGCAAAGCTTGGCTTGAATGCTACCAAAATCATCTCCTGATCTTTAGTGCCGTTAAATGCAGTGCGGTAATGCTGCCCCTGGTTTATAACTACATAACTATTGGGGTTTATTACGTGGTCGTGGCTACCAACGCGATAGTATTGCTGGCCGTTAAGCGATAGGCGTATAGTAAGTCGTGAAATATGATCTGCTGTTTCCTCTAACTCGTCCGAGCGTATCATCATGGCTCCGTTATCAAGTTTGGCCATCGTGTCTCCGGAATGGGAACAATACACGTTACCCATTAACATCGATTTTGCACTATTGCAGTAGGGACAGAGCTTGGTAGTCATTTAACCTATAATCAGGTGTATTATGTACCAAATGTATTACCCTTGAAGGTGAATGGTTTAATGCCTCTTGTTAATAGTTGTTAAACACCTTCTGTATTTAACACTTGTTAACATTACTTTCCCGATGGCGGTGAATCTGCAGGAGCAGAACCGTCCGGTTTAGGCTTTTTATAGTTGCGGATATTATATTGTATGTTGAACATGAAATACCGTTGCAATACCTGTGTTTGACTATCTTGTATGTAGGTATCGGTAACCGTACGCGAAATACTTTTGTTGTGGTTAAGTATATCAAATGCACTTATTGATAATAACAGTGCCTGTTGTTTTAAGAATTTATAGCCAATAGAACCGCTCCAAAGCAATACAGATTGGTTGTATGATTGAGTAAGGCCGGTATATACGGTTTGGCTCATTCCTGTATTGAAGACAATACCCTTAAGTAGTATCAGATTTATTTTTCCGCTATACACCTGGCTTAAGTAATTGTCGTCAGCCTGGTTTTCTAATGTGTTTTTAACCTGGCTGTAGTTATCGGTGTACGATAAAGTAAAATCTACATTCTGGCTTATGTTGCTGCTAATAACAATGCCTCCGCTGGTTGTATAATTGGTTGAGTAATTTGTTGCTCCGTTTATAAGTGCAGGTGTATGTACGTATGATTCGCCCCCGTTAAGGTTTACATTTATTTTAAGTGGGGCTATTGCTCTGCCATAGGTTATAAATGTTTTTGCACTTTCATACCCTTGCAGGTTTACCGGCATTGAAAGTTGAGAGCCTTTAGGAACTGATATACCAGAAATAGTAGTGTCGCTATTTGGTATATAATTTGAATTACCTACGTAGTTTTCAATATAACTTCCATTCAGGTAGACAAGAAAAGTGCTCCCTTGTTTTGAGTTGGTTGCCCCATAACGGATAGTTGCTGTTTGCGTATAGCTTTGGTTAAGGTTGGGGTTGCCTGTATTTAATAATAACGGGTTGCTGTTGTTTACCACATTTTGCAATTGCGATATGCTTGGGGGAGTGATAGAAGTTTGATACATGAACCTGATATTCTTATTCTGGGTAAAGCGGTAGTTAAATATCACCCGCGGCACAAATGCGGTATAGTAACGGTGTATATCGAGCCCGGCTTCAGGATATTGTTCCTGTGAACTTAATGTAGAATACTGAAGATTGCCACTTAAGGTCAGGAATAATTTCTTGCCTTTATTTAATCGATAACTAATGCCACCAAGTTGAGTTAGGTAAGTGCTCTCGTATTTATTAGACAGGGATGTATCCAGGTATGGATAATTATTAAGAATTGAATCGGTGACTTTATCAGTGTTGTTAAATACCACCGATGGTGTATAGTTAAACTGAAACTGACTGACTGAATCTACGGGTTCAGTATATGATATGCTTGAGGATATAGTGGTACCCTGTGTGGTTTGATTGTATTGCTGGTTCAATACAGTTGTATCCATTATGTATTGGTTATATGCATACAAATTACCGGGAGTGTTCTTATGGTTAACATCATCACTGAGGTTAATTGATATTGTTCTTCCTTTTTTATGGAATTTGTGCATAAACAAAACATTCTCAGAAAAGTCGTATCCCTTATTGCTAGAAGAATTAATATTATTTGAAATACTTTGAACAATATCGCCGAGTATGGAATTTTCAAAAGAACCCGATGATGCCTGTGTCTGCTGTATAGTGCCCTTAAAAGTTACAATTAATGAGTTTATGGAATCCATGTTCCACTGGAAACGCCCATTTAATCGTTGGTCGTAATTCGAATTCTTTGAATTGTTGGTGTCATTAATAACATTGCTTATCTGTGAGCCATTGGTATAGGCAGTTGATGATATAGTATTGTTTGTGTTAGATGCATTGTTAAAGAAATAACTTGTGGTTAATCTTACCTTATTATTATTCCAAGCGTTGGTATAGTTTAAGCCAATTGAATTTGTTGTTGTAATACCACCCTGTTGCCCAACCAAAAAATTATTTGCCCCTGCCGAATAACCAGTGCCATTACCAGCACCGCCACCATTGCCACCACCAAATCCTCCACGGCCACCGCCGCCGCCACTACGGCCCTGTCCACCACCGCCGCCCAATGCACCCAGAATATCTTCGGTAGCAAAGTTTTGTTGGTTAACGTTATTGGCCAATCCAATTATTGAAAACCTGCTTGTGCCGTTAAACTGGTTAAGGTTACCACCTGCAAGGTACCGTCCATCGGTTCCGTAACCTGCATATCCTTTACCGAATGTTCCGTTGCGCCTATTCTTTTTGGTTACTATGTTTATTGTTTTTTGCGAATTACCATCATCAAATCCTGTAAATTGGGACTGATCGCTTGATTTATCAAACACTTGTATTTTATCTACAACTTCTGCAGGCAAGTTCTTTAGTGCAATAGTAGCATCGTTGCCAAAGAATGGCTCCCCATCAACTGTTACTTGCGCTACATTTTCTCCGTTTACCGTTACCGAACCATTCTGTGAACTTAGTCCGGGCATTTTGTTTACCAGATCTTCGGTAGTAGCATCAGGATGAGTTTTGTACGCTTCCGCATTAAATTCCGTGGTGTCTCCTTTTTGCTCAACTGGTATTACTTTGCCAACTATCACTGCAGTTTGCATGGTAGTCGGCATCCATCTTAATTTTAAAACGCCTGCATTAACCGTTGTTGTGGAAACATTTACATCAGTAACAATAGGTTGAAAACCTATAAAAGTGGCTTGGATTCTGTATTTGCCCGGCGGAATATTGTTAAAAGCAAAAACCCCATTATTGCCAGTTGTTGCAGCATATTGGCGTACACTATCGCGAGTGAATAATGTAACTCCTACACCAGATAAAGGTGCCTTGTTGGAATCGTTAACTACTTTGCCATATATAGATGAACCACTTTGTGCGTTTGAGAAACTATAACACAAAAAAAATAATATGGATGTTAGTAACCACTTATGTTTCATTTATTGTTATGTAATATCAAAATTCTCATTTAGTAGAAAGACGAAAAGGTGTCCAAATAGTTTCAGGTTCTCCTACTGTTTCAGTACCACCACTGTGGCTGCCACCAGTGCCAGCACCGGCATTCATGCCACCCGCACCCATGCCTCCTCTGTTCATTCCGCCTCCGCCCGAGTTGCCCATACTCATTCTTCTGTGAGTTATGGTGTAATTAAATGTAATGCCAAGCGATCTGGTACTATCGGAAAGTGATAAAGGATATTTTAAGAATGACTTAAAAGGTATAGATGCCTCATAAACAAGTACGTTGGAATTGTTCCAGCTCATGCCTAGGTTTATATTGTAAACATTAGGTAGTGCAAGTAATCCATTGGGTACAATTTTAAAGCCCGAAACACGCATTTGCCTGGCATATTCTAAAAAACGTTGATGGATGCGATTCATCCTTGAAGTATCAGGCATGCCATTATAATCTGTTGTACCTTGCATTTCATCCCTGCTCTTAATCTTTTCTGTCTGTTCTTTGGTTAATGGTATGGGGCATAATATACCCACCTGGTGTCCTTTTTTTCCGGTAGTGTCTATCCATATTTGTAATCCATCATGCGTAATAGCAGATACATTATCATCGTCAGTAGCCCTTATACATATGTATAAATTTTCTCCATCGTTCGAAACAGAATAATTAAGCCTTGTTTTTGGGTCAAAGAATCTTAATGGAACATCCCAGTCATTGGTTTTTCCATCAATTACAACCGGTGTTTTTTGCCAGTAACTTTTGTAAATAAATGAAGGACCGCAGCTCATAAATAATGACAATAGTATTCCCGATAGAATTAATATGTACTTCTTTTTTGTTTGCATTGTAAAGTTCAAATGATGGAGCTTGTTAGTTAGACGTTCTTTTAATTTAAAACTTGCATGATTAATTTAGGCAGGGAACCATTCGCCTGAAGTGCGGTAAACAGTGCCTTTAAATAAAGCCACTTTGTCGCCATTTTGGTTTGTAACATTAATATGGTAGATGCCAATTTTGTTAGATAGCTTGGTCTCTTCAGCCGTAGCAGTAATAATATCGCCTTCCTTTACTTGTTCAGTATGAGAAATTGAAGTTTCAATAGAGACTGCCTTACGGCCATGAGAGTTAGATGCAAACGCCAATGCACTATCGGCTAACGAATAGGTTATGCCTCCGTGTGCAATGCCAAATCCATTCAACATATCTTTTCGCACTTTCAATTTTAGTATGCAGTAGCCCGGTTCAATTTTAACTCTTTCAATACCTAGCCATTGGCTATAGTGGTCGTTACCGAACATGGTATCAACCACTTTTTCTGCTAATTGTTTTTTATCCATAGTAATACGTAAAACTAACTGTTCTCAATATATGCACCCTGCTTGCTCACATCGTAATACTTAATGTTAAGCTCATCGCATTCTCTTTTCCATTTCTTTAACCGCATGGGGGCAATTGACGAATCAAATATTAAGGTGTCAAAGGTAAATGCATTTTGTATGGCTTCCATACCTAATTTATAAGCGGCAGATATTACAATACAATGTACAGGGAATTTATTCAAACTATCGGGTACATCATCATTGTTGCGAACGAAGACATACTTCTTACCATTGAACTGAATGAAATTATGTTGTACCGCAAGTCGGCCCGATAGTAATTGGGCTGTAGTGTCGGTATGTAAAGCCATAGTGTCTTTTACTCCCCTTTCCCATAGGTGATACTGAACGTGGTAACTAAAGTCTGATGAATCGATATTGCTGAAAGGTATTACACCTTGTTTGCCCGATATAAATATAGCCGCCTGCTTTTTTGATACGTGATAGACCGCAAAGATTTGTTGCTTGCTGTGTGCATTGGTTTCATATATCTGGATGCCCAGAAATAATACTAAGACCGATAACGTTGAAACTAATACCACATATTTTCTATTGATATGGTAAATGAATAGGCCAAGAATAAATGTAAACAATAATAGGGCCTCAATGGGGTATATAAATATGCCTTTTGTTACATATAGCGGAAGATGCCTGGAATGACTGATTAGCATGCTCATTAACTGTAAGCTTGAGTGGAACAGCCAAGTGATTATGGTAGACAGAAGAGGAATTTTGGCCGTAATGAAGAATAGGATACCTGAATAGATTACTACAGAAAGCAATGGAACAATTAACAGGTTAGTAAATACGAAGTAATTAGGGAACTGATGAAAATAAAGCAATGATAAAGGAAGTATAGCCAATTGTGCAGATGCTGAAAGGCAAGCCAATTCCCATGTTTTGCGAAGAATGAAATTAGCCGGTTCTATAATTCCATTTAAAATAGGATAGATAGTTAATATACCCAGTACTGATAAGTAGGAAAGTTGAAACCCAGTATCGGCAAGTGAAAAGGGGTTGAGTAAAAGCATGAAAAGAGCGGAGGCTGCCAATGTGTTAACAGAGTTCGTGTATCTGCTAAACTGCCTGCCAACAATTAAAAAGCTCAACATAACTGTTGCTCGCATAACAGGTGTTGCCATTCCGGTTAATAATGCATAACCCCATAATAGTATTAGCAGAAGAATGGTTCTAATTGTTTTACCATGTTTGAATCTATCAAGTGGAGTTAGTAATAAACTGAGTACCCAAAAGAATATACCCACATGCAAACCCGCAACACAAATTACATGCACTGTTCCGCTATCGGTAAATTGCTGCACTACCGAAGGAGAAAGGTCATTTCTATATCCAAGAAGAATTGCAGATGCAAGATTGGCCTCGGTGCCTTTTATTTGTTTGTTTAAAAGAGTGATCAGTCTGTGCCTGCATCTGTCCGTAAAGTATAAAAGCCAAGGTACATCTATAGCGTTAGTATTGTGAAAGGAATGTTTGGGTACAAAACCTTCATAATAAATGCCATTCATTTCCAGGTAATGTTGGTAGTCGAACTCATCCGGATTCATGGGTGGCTTAGTGCGACTTAACTGGGTTTTAATTACCAACAGGTCTCCGTAGCGTATGGTATCACCAACGGTATCTTTCTGAAAAGATAGCATTACCTTGCCCGTAACTTTTAAGATCTTTTTGTTGTTTATTATTCCTTTTATTTCTGCAACTGCCTTTACTGTTTTTTCTTTCTCCTTTGGTTCTGATACTATGGAAACTAAAAAGCTACGCATACCATTTTCTTCATACTTACTTATATCAGAAACCTTTTCAGATGGAGTATGTAATAAGGTAAATGAGTATCCTGCACTAAACAGGAATAGTGCAACTAATGTTCCGAATATCCAGCGTTTGCTATAGCCTGTGTCGTATTTATTGCTTAACCAATTATAAAGGAAAAGAAGAAGTAAAAGTGCCGAAGTGATATAAATAGAATACCTAAATCCTCCAAAATAAAGTGCGGCAGTTATTCCACAGGCAAATGGTACAAAAAGCCGGGCGAGTGGTATTTGTCCCTTTTTAATATCCATTAATTAAACAGAATGGAGTAGTTTATCAGTTGCACATTAGCATAATAGTAATGCAATATCTGTTCGTAATTATAGCCCGTTTGCGACATGTGTATGGCGCCTTCCTGGCAAAGGCCCACACGGTGCCCATATCCTCTGCCGATAAGTGTTACATTATCTCCATCGCTATTAACGGTAAAAAATGTAGAGTGGAGATTTAGTTCTGTTCGCATATCTTTTAGTGGAATCAAATACCCATTGTCGTAGTAATAAATTTTTCTGCCATCAGGTATCGAATCCCAGTGAGAAGAAGGTATAGGGCTTTTCTTTAAATTGGTTTCTTTCTTGGTTAAATACGTTTGCCAATCTTTTAGGGTTAATTGTTTCTTCCAGTTTGCAGCGGGTTGATGGATACAAAAAGTATCTTGCCGGGCCTGTAAATAGGGTAGGGCCTTGTTCCATACATCTTCTGAATTTATGGTTTGGCCACCGCAGTTTGAGTGGAATGCTGCATTTATTAATTGGTTGTTTCCATCTACCAACACAATACCTTTAGTTTCTTCCACGGCTTGTAAAATATCCGGGTTATGGGTTTCGCCCTGGTAAACCTGGCAATGAACAAGGTCGCAAAGTTCGAAGCCATCAACTATATGTCGGGCTAAATTGTTTAATGCGTATGTGCGGCATATAATAGCCTGCACTTTGTAATATTCTTTTGGTTTCCGAAGCCCTGCTTCGCACTGCACAACCCCTGCAACGTAATGTTCAATATCAATCTGGCTGAGTAATTTCAAACTGCCTTTTTCTGCTGTAATTACAATATCATCATTAAAAAGATGTTTGTTCTTTTCTGAAGATGGTTTTAAATAATACTGATTTGTTGGCCCGTAACCACGGAAGTGCAAGCGGGTAAAGTTGCCAATTACTCTATCGAGGTTCTTTACTTGAATCAGTGAATCGTTAAAAACAGTTATTTCATAAACGTTGGTTAATGAACATGAATCAATAATTCTGTAATTACCCTCTAAAATATAATTGCCCGCAGCAGGTGCCATTATAACCGAAGAAAATGTTCTGTCGCTGTAAATATGAATGCTGACTGTAGTAGCCCGTGTAAAAATTGTAAAAAAGGAAAGTAAAACTAACAGCCCGATTTTTTTCATTATGCTGTTTTTTGCAAAGGCGCAATTACTTCCATTATTATTTGTGCTGCTCTGGCTGATGCGCCTTCGCCACCTAATTTCTCACGCACAAGTTTATAATCCTCTTTCATGCGTGCTATATAGGCAGGGTCATCTAATATTTTGGTTAGCTCCATTGTCATGTTTTCAATGGTCAGGTCATTTTGTATAAGCTCGCGGGTTACTTCACGTTCCATAATAAGATTTACCAGGCCAATAAATTTTAACCTTTTACCCACTAATTGCTTAGCTATGTGGTATGAAATAGTACCGCTTATGCCTTGTGTGCGATAGCACAACACTTCGGGTACGCCCCACAAAGCGGCTTCTAATGTTGCAGTGCCCGACGCTACTAAGGCTGCTACTGAGTTTTGCAGAAGAGGATATGTTTTGTCGTAGACAATTTTAATATTGCTCTGCGATAAAAAATCAATGAACCATTCACCCAATGCAGATGGTGCCGCACCAATAACAAACTGGTAGTGTGGGAAATTTTTAGCCGTTTGTGCCATCATAGGCAACATGGTCAATATTTCCTGCTTGCGGCTACCGGGTAATAAGGCAATAATTGGCTTGTCTGATAAGTTGTGTGACGATAGAAACAATCTTCTGTCAGGTTTTGCCTGGCCAATAACATCTAATAATGGATGGCCCACAAAATCTACCTTATAATCGTACTTGGCATAAAATGCTTTTTCGAAAGGTAATATCACCATCATACGGTCAACCACTTTTTTTATAGAATGAACCCTGGATGATTTCCATGCCCACACTTGTGGCGATATATAATAGACAACTTTAAAGCCTGCTGCTTTTGCAAATTTGGCAATACGCAGGTTAAAGCCCGGATAATCTATAAGTATAAGTACATCCGGATTAAAGTCAAGAATATCTTTTTTGCAAAAATCTATGTTGCGGAAAATGGTAGGTAAGTGCTTAACTACTTCGGCAAAACCCATAAAAGCCAAATCGCGGTAATGTTTTACCAGGTCGACTCCCTGTTTTTGCATCAGGTCGCCACCCCAGCCACGTATAATGGCATTGGCATCATTTAGCTTAAGCTGTTTTACCAGGTTCGAGCCATGCAGGTCGCCCGAGGCCTCGCCGGCAATTATATAGTACCTCATAGATTGAACATAAATGAAGGATTGAACGCAGATGACACGGATTGCTTATGATACAATAAGATATTTGCTGTTTTAGGGTGTTTATAAAAATCTGCGTTTATCATACATATCTGCGTTATCTGCGTTCCATGTGTTGCTTTCATTATTCAGTTGAGAATTTCCACACCATAAATATCACATAAGGCAGCACGGTTATGAGTACTCCCCTGGCTGCGCGTTCCTTATTAAGCCACAGAAAAAGAAAAAACATGCAAAGACTTGGTAAAAGGCAAAAAGTATAAAGGGGGAATTCCATTTGCCCACGTTTCATGGCTATAAACACTTTATATAAATGCATACCATTAAAGTGTATAAGGTAATTAATATAGAAAGTAGCTATTGGCAGCACCATACCTGTTACTACCCCTACCCAGGTAGAGTCTAATTCGAGTTTTTTGAAGGTTTGAGCCATAAAATACAAAGGTACGAAGGAAAACAGTAGTTTACGTGCCGGATTGTGTAATATTCATGTTATCAGTTGCTTATGTAATTTCATTGCGGACTGTTTCTGCCCCAAAAACAGGTAAATAGTTATAATTTAATATATACAATTCATTATTTTTCCTACATTTGCCACCCTAATAAACGAAAAACAACAAAAAAAGCAATCATGTATCTTACAGCTGAAACAAAAAAAGCAATGTTCAAAGAGCACGGAGGAACTGAAAAGAACACCGGCTCATCGGAAGGACAAATCGCAATTTTCACACACCGTATTAACTTTCTTACCAAGCACATGCAAGAAAATCCAAAAGATTTGAGCACCAAAAGGTCGCTTGTAAATTTGGTAGGTAAACGTAAAGCTCTTTTAGAATACCTAAAGGCTAAAGATATTGCCGCATACAGGGCACTCATCAAGAAATTAGAGATCCGCAGATAATTATTAGTTTGTAAAGTAAAAAGTTTGTAAAGTCTGTAAAGTAGAATAACAAATACTTACAGACTTTATTCACTTTAGGAACTTTATAAACTTTATAAACTTACCATATGAACATACAAAACATTAAGATAGCTCTACCCGGAGAGGGAGATCGCTTTATTACCATTGAAACAGGTAAACTGGCTAAACAAGCCGATGGATCGGTAGTTGTAAGAATGGGTGATACCATGCTTTTGGCTACTGTAGTTTCGAGCAAAACTGCTAAAGACGATATGGATTACCTTCCATTGTCGGTTGATTATCAAGAAAAGTATGCATCTGCAGGTCGCATACCAGGTGGTTTCTTTAAGAGAGAAGCGCGTCCATCGGAATATGAAATTTTAGTATCGCGTTTAATTGACCGCGCACTTCGTCCATTGTTCCCGGACGATTACCATGCTGATGTACAGGTATTGGTTTACCTTATTTCATCTGACCTTAAAATTATGCCTGATTCACTTGCGGGTTTAGCGGCTTCGGCTGCTATTGCAGTATCTAACATACCATTCAACGGCCCAATTGCTGAAGTAAGAGTATCTAAGATAGATGGCAAATTTGTTATTAATCCAACATTCGAAGAAAACGCAAAGGCTACCATTGATATTATGGTTGCCGGTACCCAGCATGACATTAACATGGTGGAAGGCGAAATGAAAGAATGCAGCGAAGCTGAAATGGTAGAAGCATTAAAGCTTGCACACGATGCTATTAAGACTTTATGTAAAGCTCAACTTGAATTAGCAGGTAAAGTAGGAGCAGGCGCTACTACGAAGAGAGAATACAGCCACGAGACCAATGATGAGACCTTGAAAGCGAATATGCGCAAGGCTTGTTACGATAAGTTTTATGCTATTGCCGGAGAAGGTACAGCAAGCAAACATTTACGCGGTGAGAAATTTGAAGCAGTGCGTGAAGAGTTTGTTGCTACTTTAACTGACGATGAAAAAGCAGAAAAGAAAACCATGCTTAAACGCTACTTCTTTGAATTAGAGAAGGAAGCTGTTTGCCAGTGCATGTTAGATAAGAAAGTTCGCTTGGATGGCCGTAAGATGGAAGAAATTCGTCCTATCTGGTCAGAAGTTGATTACCTGCCTGCACCACACGGTTCAGCGGTATTTACCCGTGGCGAAACCCAATCGCTTACCACTGTTACATTAGGCAGCAAGCTTGATGCACAGTTAATTGATGGTGCTGTATTAGAAGGTAAGAACAACTTTATGTTGCATTATAACTTCCCTCCGTTCTCAACAGGCGAAGCAAAGATGATGCGCAGCACAGGCCGTAGGGAAATAGGACACGGTAACTTAGCATTAAGGGCTTTAAAGCCTGTTATGCCAGCTGAAAATCCATATACCATACGTATTGTATCTGATATTTTAGAATCGAACGGTTCATCATCAATGGCCACTGTTTGCGCAGGATGCCTTGCACTGATGGATGCCGGTATTCAAATAAGCAAGCCTGTTGCAGGTATTGCAATGGGCCTTATTACCGATCCTAAGACCAAGCGTTATGCAGTATTGTCTGATATCCTTGGCGACGAGGATCACTTAGGTGATATGGACTTTAAGGTTACCGGAACAACAGCAGGTATTACTGCTTGCCAAATGGATATTAAGATCGACGGACTATCATACGAAGTACTTGCACAAGCATTGGAACAAGCGCGTAAAGGCCGTTTACATATTCTTGGCGAAATGGCTAAGACCCTTGATAAACCAAGAACTGAATTGAAACCACACGCTCCGCGAATTGTACAATTACGTATCCCTAAAGAAATGATTGGTGCCGTAATCGGTCCCGGCGGTAAGATCATACAAGGCATACAAGCTGATACCGGTGCTACCCTAGTTATTGAAGAAATTGACGGACAAGGCGTAATTGATATTTCGGCTACCGACAAAACAAAACTTGATGCAGCTTTAGCGAGAGTTAAAGGCATTGTTTCTGTTCCTGAAGTAGGTGAAGTATTCGATGGTAAAGTAAAATCGGTTGTTGAGTTTGGCGCTTTTGTTGAATTCCTGCCTGGTAAAGAAGGACTGTTACACATCTCTGAAATAGATTGGAAACGTCTGGATTCATTGCAAGGTGTTATTAAGGAAGGTGATATCGTTAAGGTTAAACTTATCGCTATCGATCCTAAGACCGGCAAATACAGGCTTTCGAAGAAGGTTCTTATGCCTAAGCCGCAACAGGCGTAGTCTTATAATAAGTAGTTTAAGAAAGGGGGCTTTTAGTCCCCTTTTTTATTGGCTGTCATTCTGAACGGAGTGAAGAATCTATTCAATTTTATCTTCGGCGTTCCCCTCGTACCTCGGGTCGGGCTTTGCGCTGCGAGATCCTCGCTGCGCTCCAGGCTATCCGCTCCAATCCCTAACGCAAACTAACATCACCTGGAATTCTGTGCGGGTGTGGCTTTCGATTCTTAATTCCTAATTTTTAATTCTTAATTGATTTTCACCAACTCCTCCGCAAACGACTTGATGTTAACCCCATCGAAGTTACCGGAACTCATCATAAGCAAGTTGTAATCTTTCCATTGCATACCTTTCAGGTCAGCAATCATTCTGGCTGAATCAGTATATACTTCCACATTACCACCGAAGGCTTGCTTTACCTCGTCGGGGTTAATAGGTGCAAGGCGCTTATGTTCTATAACATGCGGGTTAAAATAGACTTTACGTATATAAGCCATATCCATAGTGCCTTTGTACTCTTTCAAGAAATCCTTGGTAAGGCTGCTGAAGGTATGCAACTCCATACAAGCAACCAGTTTGCGGTTAGGAAACTGCTCTTTAACAGCTTGTATAGTAGCGTGTAGTTTCGATGGCGAGTGTGCAAAGTCCCAATAGACGGTAGTTTGCGCTGTACGTGCCACTGTTTGCAAACGGCGTGCTGCACCTTTAAAACTTGCCGATGCTTCTAAAAATTGTTTGTCGGTAAGGCCAAGCAATTGGCATATTTGTTTGGCGCCATTCAGGTTAAGCAAGTTATGCTTGCCAAATATTTCAAGTTGTGTATCGCCCCAACTTTCTTTCCATGTGGTAATACCATTATCGACTGTATATTGGGGTAGGGAGTAAGGTACTTTGTTTACACCTGCTGGTATAAGTTCGGCAAGTTTGCGCACTTCTTCATCGTCGTTGCAATAAACAAGTGTGCCACCAATAGGCATTTGTTTTACAAAATTTTCGAACTGTTCTAAATAGCTTCGGTAGGTTGGGAACACATTCACGTGATCCCATGCAATGCCCGATATCAAAGCGATCTGTGGCTTATATAAAAGAAACTTAGGACGTTTATCTAATGTAGATGCCAAGTATTCATCACCTTCAAAGATAGCTACCGGTGCTTCGTGCGAGAGATGCAAGCTTGTTTCAAATCCTTCCAGTGCTGCACCAACCAGGTAGTCGAACTTTTTATTGTTGTAACGCATGGCGTGCAACACCATAGCAGTGATGGTTGTTTTGCCATGGCTGCCACCAATAATTACACGGGTTTTATCTTTGGTTTGTTCGTATAAATATTCTGGATACGAATATATTTTCAGTTTCAGTTCTTGTGCGCGTTTCAGTTCAGGATTATCGCCCGTGGCATGCATCCCTAAAATTACAGCATCAATATCAGGCGTAATGCGGTTCACATCCCATCCTTCGGTAGAAGGTAGTATACCATTGCGTTGCAGGTTGCTTTTGGCCGGGTCAACTATTTCGTCATCTGATCCGGTTACGGTTATTCCCTTTTTATGCAATGCAATGGCCAGGTTATGCATAGCGCTTCCGCCAATGGCAATTAAATGAACCTTCATGATATATAATTATGAATGTTGAGTTTTAAATTTTGAATTCAACTGATTTTCTCTGTCTTAATTCGTGAAATTCGTGTCCTGTTCTTCTCACAAAAATAAATCTAACTTTGGGCATATTAATTGAGTATACTAATTAGATATTGACAACCTATTGTTATGGAACTATATACTATACATGCAGGCAGTTTTAAGTTAGATGGCGGCGCTATGTTTGGTGTGGTGCCAAAATCGATGTGGAACAAGTTGAATACAGCCGATGACAACAACATGTGCAGCTGGGCCATGCGCTGCCTATTGGTTA
>JABDHI010000044.1 GCA_013285655.1 Bacteroidota bacterium | reverse complement strand
GATAAAAAAGGCTTATCGCCAGAAGGCTTTGCAGCACCATCCCGACCGTAACCCTGGGGATAAAAAGGCTGAGGATAACTTTAAAGAAGCTGCTGAAGCTTATGAAATATTAAGCGATCCGCAAAAGAAACAGCGTTACGACCAATTCGGCCATGCGGGTGTTGGCAGCAGCCACGCAAGTGATGGTATGGGTGGTTTTGGTGGCGGACAAGGCTTCCACAATATGGAGGACATTTTCAGTCGCTTTGGTGATATTTTCGGCGACTTTGGTTTTGGCGGAGGAGGTGGTGGCCGCCAGGTTAACCGTGGCACCAACCTACGTATTAAGCTTAAACTAACCCTTCACGAAATTGCAAAGGGTGCCGAAAAGAAGATTAAAGTAAACAAACAGCTTTCGTGTAAAGAGTGTAAGGGAAGCGGGGCTGAAAAAGGCTCGGGCTTTAATACCTGTAACACTTGTCATGGTTCGGGCTATGTAACACGTGTGCAACGTACTTTTATAGGACAAATGCAAACCACAGCGCCTTGTCCTACATGCCATGGCGAAGGAAAGATAATTATAAACAAGTGTAAGCACTGCCACGGACAAGGAATTACGAATGGAGAAGATGTAATAACCGTAACTATACCAGCGGGTGTTGAAGACGGCATGCAGCTGTCGGTAAGCGGCCAAGGCAATGCTGCTCCGCACGGAGGTATTGCTGGCGACCTTATTATACTTATTGAAGAGGTAGAAGACGAACAACTGAAACGTAACGGCGTTAACTTATACTACGATCATTACCTGAACATAGCTGATGCTGCCTTAGGTACCAATATTGAAGTACCAACATTAGATGGTAAAGCCAAGGTTAAAATAGATGCCGGAACACAAAGTGGCACAATTTTACGCTTAAAAGGAAAGGGATTACCACGCCTTAACCAATATGGTAAAGGAGATATATTGGTGAACGTTAATGTATGGACACCACAGCACTTATCGTCAGAGGAAAAGAAGGTGATGGAGAATATGCGTAAATCGCAAAGCTTTACTCCAAACCCGGGTAAAAAAGATAAAAGTTTCTTCGAGCGTATAAAAGAGATCTTCGAGTAATGTTGAATTCTTAATTTTGAGTGTTGAATTTGTCATTAAGAATTTAAAATTTAGCATTTAAAATGGCGGAGCCCTCATGAGTTCCGTAAATAATAAGAATGAACGAATAATTAGAAACATGTCCAATCTTCTTACGGCAAAAAACATTGTTAAGCGCTATGATAAACATACCGCCCTTAACGATGTAACCATCAATGTGCCTGAAGGCACTATATATGGCTTGCTGGGCCCCAACGGAGCCGGCAAAACATCATTAATACGTATCATTAACCAAATTACCGGGCCCGATAGCGGCGAGGTATTGTTTAATGGCGAAAAGCTTGCACCCAAGCATATTGAACAAATAGGCTATTTACCTGAAGAACGCGGCCTTTACAAAAAAATGAAGGTAGGCGAGCAGGCTTTATATCTTGCCCAGCTTAAAGGCTTAAAAGAACAGGATGCCAAACAAAAACTGCGTGAATGGTTCACCAAGTTCGAAATTGGCGCATGGTGGGATAAAAAAGTAGAGGAACTATCGAAAGGTATGGCGCAAAAGGTGCAGTTTATTGTTACCGTATTGCACCAACCTAAGCTATTGATATTAGATGAACCCTTTAGTGGTTTTGACCCTATAAATGCAGAGTTGATACGCACTGAATTATTGCGCATGAGCAAACAAGGCACCACTGTTATTTTATCGACACACAATATGGCATCGGTTGAGGAAATGTGCCACAACATAACCCTTATTAATAATGCCAAGGCTATATTAGAAGGCCCTGTAGACGGATTAAGGCATAAATACAAATCTCACATTTGGGAGGTTGTATTTAAAGGTGAGGCTGACTCATTTAAGAATGCCGTTCAGGGTAAATACGATCTTATTTCATTAGATCCGCAAGCAAATGCTAATGTGGCTCGCGTTAAAATATCACAAGATTCTATTTCGAATGATCTTTTGAAGACTGCTATACCGGCCTGTATGGTTACAGGCTTTTCAGAAGTACTTCCATCTATGGACGAAATATTTATATCAGCGGTTAAAGGCAATAACTTAACAACATCTGCACAATGAGTAAGATTGGATTAATTATAAAAAGAGAATACACTACCAGGGTTCGTAAAAAGTCTTTCATCGTAATGACATTACTTACCCCTTTGTTGTTTTCGCTCATCATACTTATTCCAACGGCACTGGCTAACACCGAAAACCAGAACCATAAAGTAGTAGTAGTGGATGAAACCCATTCTTTCTGTGGCTCGCTTACCAATTCGGCTACTGTTAATTACGACTTTGGCTATTGCAATTTTAAAATAGATGAGGTTCGTAAAATATTTATGGACTCGGCTAAGGTTACAGTAATGTATGTGCCTCCGTTTCAGAATGTACAACAGATAACCCTTTATTCAAAGGCCGATCCGGGTGATGTGGTTATTTCTGCCATACAGTTTCAGATGAACAACATTCTGGAGCGTTCGAAAATGAAGGCTGAAAACCTCGATCAAACTTTAATAGATAAGGTTAAGACCAGCATTGATGTTAAGAATGTAGTGAACAATGAAGTAACCAACAGTAAGTACAACCTGGTATTGGCATTTGGCTGCGCTATACTAATTTATTTTTTCATATTCCTTTACTCGGTACAGGTAATGCGTGGTGTAATGGAAGAGAAGATAAACCGTATTGTGGAAGTGATCATCTCTTCAGTAAAGCCTTTCCAGCTTATGATGGGTAAGGTTATTGGAGTAGGACTGGTAGGGCTTACCCAATTTGTTTTATGGATTGTATTGGCCTTTGGTGCTTACAGTGTAGCATCGCAATATGTGCAAAAGCAAGCTGTAAACCCAAATAATTTTGCTCAGGAGCAAACCATGAAAAAGGGGACACCACAAGATGAAACTGCTGCAAATATGCAAGCCATGCAATCGCCAATGGCACGTAATCAGGAAATGGTAACGGCATTCAATAGTGTTGATACTAATTTAAGGAATACCAACTGGGGACTAATTATTGTTTGTTTCTTATTCTATTTCCTGGGGGGATACTTGCTCTATAGTGCTTTATTTGCTGCTGTTGGATCAGCCGTCGATCAGGAGACAGACACGCAGCAGTTCATGCTTCCTGTTACGGCCCCACTAATATTGTCATATATAGTAATGATAAACATAGTGCGCGACCCTCATAGTACTTTAGCCTTCTGGTTCTCTGTTATTCCGCTTACATCACCAATATCAATGATGGCACGCATACCATTTGGAGTGCCATGGTGGCAAGTGGCCATTTCAATGGCATCGTTAATAGGTGGCATTTTCTTTGCTGTATGGTTTGCAGGGCGCATTTACAGAGTCGGACTGCTTATGTATGGCAAAAAAGTTACCTATAAGGAACTGGGCAAATGGTTATTCTATAAATAAGCCAAAGCTAAATTGCAAACCACATTCATAGCATCACCATTGAAAGTTAAAAGAAGCGTCAATTCTAAAACGATAAAGGTCTGGCACAAGTCCATTTTTTGTTTCTTGCTATTCGCCTTAAGTTTTTCACTTTGTTATGCCAAGCCCGGTAAACTCGATTCGTTACAAACTGTTTTAAAGTCTGCCAAAAGTGATACCGACAAAGTAAAAGCGTTAGTTGATATTTCTAAAGAACTGGAAGACGAGAACAAGTTTGACAGTGCAATTATTTATGGAAACAATGCAGAAGTATTAGCCGAAAAACTTGCAGGGTATTCCATAGAGGCCATTGCCAGGGCAGGTGAACATGGTATGCAGAGGGCGCTGGCCTTTATTGGCATTGCCTATAACAGCAAAGGTAATTACACAAAGGCTGTTGAGTATTTACTTCGATCGATAAAAATACTTGAGAAAGAAAACGACAAAACATTACTTGCTACTAATCTTAATGGCATTGGAAACGTATATATAGACCTGGGAGATTACACTACCGCCATGGACGACTATAGGAAGTCGTTGAAGATAGCGGAAGAAATAAAGGACACAGAAATTGAAAGTAACGCGCTTGGTAATATCGGCCTTATATATGGCTACTATGGCGATTATTCAAGTGCATTAGATTATTACCTGCGGGGCCTGAAAATAGCCGAAAAGATTGGTAATAAACCAAGTATTGCAGCTGACCTGAGTAATATAGGTACGGTATACTTCGCTCAAAAAGACACAGTTAAAACAATTGAATATTTTAATAAGTCGATAGAAATTTATGAGCAGCTTGGCGATAAAAGCGGCATAGCAACTAATTTAGATAATATAGGGGCGCTCTATGGGAACCATCAACATTACGTGCAGGCAATAGCTTCACTGCAAAAGGCATTGAAACTTGCCGAAGAACTTAATGATAAACAATTACAGGCTAATATTTTAGGCAACCTGGGTAGTATTTATGCCGATCAGCATAATTTAACCAATGCACTTGATTGTTACCAACGAGCATTAAGTTTAGCCCGGGCATCGGGAGATAGAAATGATGAGGCCAATAATATTGGAAACATTGGTGATGTATACGCTCAAACCGGAAAATTTAAGGAAGCTGAAGAATACCTGAAAAGGGCCGCGAAGATGGTTGATAGCCTGGGTGATAAATATGCCTTATCGAATTTTGAGACTTCTCTTTCAGAGCTTTATGATACTACCGGACGGTATCAATTATCATTACTTTACTATAAAAGGGCAACGGCTTTAAAAGACAGCTTGTTTAACCTGGAGAAGAACAAGTCACTCACTCAAAAAGAGATGACATATGAATTCAAGCAAAAAGAAGAGCTTGAAAAGGCTGAACAGGATAAGAAAGATGCCATTGCGGCACAGGATAAAAAGAAAGAAGTAATAATACGTGACTTCTTTATTGGAGGTTTTCTTTTGTTACTGGTACTTGCGTTCTTCATCTATCGTAGCTACCGCGAAAAGAAAAAGGATAACATCATTATTACTCATCAAAAAGAATTGGTAGAGGAGAAGCAGAAGGAAATACTCGATTCGATACATTACGCACAGCGCATTCAAAAAGCACTATTGGCATCGGATACTTTATTGAAACAATACCTGAACGAGTATTTTGTTTTATACAAACCCAAAGATATTGTAAGTGGCGATTTTTATTGGGCTACTGTTAAGGATAATCGTTTCTATTTAGGTGTATGTGATAGTACTGGGCACGGTGTACCGGGTGCATTTATGAGCTTACTCAACATATCTTTCCTGAATGAAGCAATAACCGAGAAAGGGATTAAGCAACCCCATGAAGTATTCAACCATACACGTAAAAGACTTATTGAGAATATATCGCAAGACGGGCAGCAGGATGGAATGGATGGCGCATTGTTATGCTTTGATAAGTCGGGCTTAAAGCTGGAATACGCTGCTGCATATAACACCCCAATAGTTATCCGTAATGGGCAATTGATTGAACTAACCGGAGATAAAATACCCGTAGGTAGTTCACCTAAACAATCTGAATCGTTTACTAATTACTCTGTTGATCTGCAAAAAGGTGATGTACTATACGCCTTTACTGATGGTTATGCCGACCAGTTTGGCGGCCCCAAAGGCAAAAAGTTTAAATCGAAGCACTTACAAGAACAACTTATAGCTGTTAGTGGTTTACCCATTGCAGAACAAAAGGTTAAACTCAATCAAGTACTGGAAGACTGGAAAAAAGAACTAGAACAGGTTGACGATATTTTAGTAATTGGAATAAAGGTATAGTACCCCAAACCTCTAAAGGGGCTTTAAAACAAACATGTTCCCATAGAAGGTCTTCGACAAGCCACAGACTGACATTTATAATTTCTTTTCTTCCAACACTTTAATGTTATCCTCAGGATTGCGGTCGATTAGCTTGTTGTAAGGATCAATACCCACTTCATAAGGCTTATCTTTTACCGTAATATCAAACTCTTCGTTCGTTTTGGTAATATGCCTCTTTTCCATATAAAGCGGCTTCAAATTACTTTTGGTTGGTTGGCCAAATACAGCCACATCAACCCAATCGTTAATTGCAATTTCCTTTTCATTACCACTACTGTCGGCCTGTACTTTGTGCGCCTCAACAACAATATGTACTTTGTAAGTACCATCGGCTTGCTTTTGGCTGGTAGCATCATTGACCTTATTATTAAAGAGGATTATCTTCTTAAACAAGTCATTTACCAAATACTTCATAGAATCGGGTATGGCTGCAGATATGTACTTTAAGAACTGTAGAGAGTTTGTATATGGCGGGTTCTGGAGCCCAACAGCTTGTATATACTTATGCAACGCACTGTCGAATTTGTATTCGCCAATATAATCTTGCAGCGAATACATTATCACGCTACCTTTACGATAATGTATGTAAGGTTGATTTTCAACCAGGTAAAGCGGTACTTCTTTTTCACGTTCTACCGATCGTCCACGCAAATACATATCCATTTCGTAGCGTAAGAACTTCTTCATCTTATCGGGGCCATATTTATGCTTCATCACCATAAGGGCAGAATATTGCGCCATGGTTTCATCGAGCATGGTACCACCCTGCACATTACCGCCAATAACCTGGTGCGCCCACCATTGGTGGCCAAGCTCGTGTGCGGTTACATAATATGGGTAATCAATATCTGAAGGATCATCATCATTTACATTAGCTATAAAGCCAATGTTCTCAGAGAACGGTATGGTATTGGGGAAGCTTTGAGCAAAGCTTGCATAAGGGAACTCAACAATTTTAACCTCTTTAAACTGATATGGGCCGAAGTTCTTGGTATAGTAATCAAGTCCATCCTTTAAAGCCTGCATCATTTTATCAAGGTTATACTCATGCCCCGGTGTATAGTAAATAGCCAGGCGAATATTGTTCCAATGATCTTCCTTTACGGCATACTTGGCAGAGATGAAAGGGTAGAAGCAGAGTATCTTGGTGTCTGAATTATAATGGAAATAACTGCGACCGTCCTTTGTCCATTTTTTAATTAGGTTACCCGATGTAATTGCAGTCTGGTCATCGCTGGTACTAAGTGTTGCATCGTAACGAATCCAATCGGCATCATTAGTTATAATGGTGTTCATTAATGCAGCCGTATCCGTTATAGGAGCCACCAGATTCCTGTGCGGTAGGTTGAACTTTTTGCGTTCAATATTATCCGAAAGTTCAGCATCGGGGTTATAGCCAATATGAGGCAATACCTCCTCGCTATTTACAAATGTGCCATTGTAATATACTCCACCTGCGCTTCCGCTATTACTAAAGCCATGTGACGCGTAATGAATATCCATATTCATTACTAATGAATCGCCGGGTTTAAGTGGAGTCGCTAATTTATAGATGTAATACCCTTGAACAGTATCTTTCAATACTAACTGACTGTTGACAGGCTTGATAGTTTTACCTTTTTTATAAATGGCAACATTAGAAGCAATGTCGTCTTCAGCTACAAGACTATCGGGGTATTGCATAAAACTGATATCGTGCTTGCGGGCTTGAGTATTGATCAGCACATGAATAGAATCGATAGGGAACTTGGTTTTATTCTGCAATACAAAGCTGCCGCTAAAGTTTAATGCCCTTTCTTGCGGATAAATATCTGCGTTCATAGTCACAGCAATAATACGCGGCTGTGGTATATGGGCAAACTTCTTATAGGTTTTCTCATACTCAACTTGTTGCTTTTCGCCCTGGTAACCCGTTTCGTAATGATTCAGTATATGCGTATTGTAATAGAGATAGCTTCCACTGGCAATAAACAATAAGAATGAAACAATAAACACAAGCCTCGTAGTGCCTTTAAACCTTGAACCAGCTGCAGTAACGCGCTCTTTAAAACTTCCGGCGATACCACGTACCCAAAACAGGTTGGCAATAACAGCCAGCATTAAAGCAAAGAATACCCAATATAACTTGAACCAGAGGAACCCTTTCCAGTAATGTCCGAACCCATTCATAGCCGAATATGGCACTTCAGGGCCATCGCCATAACGGTATAGATTATTTTGCCAGCCAATGCTATCCATAAAGAATAACGAGAAAAGCATATAGGCAATAACAATAAAGAAGCCCAGGTACTTTTGGTTAGTAATTATTTGAATGGTAAGCGCTAATACACAGGTAAGCGCCAAGCCAATTAAGCGTATACCAAACAAGCTCTTTAAGTAAACACCTGGTTCGAAATTAAAGTAACCATAGCACGTTTGAATAATAATGCCACAGAACATGATCATACACAGAAGTATTATCTGTATGCCAATAAGCGCTGCAAAACGTGAGGCAAAGCTTACCCAGTTAGGTACAGGCATAGCATCCATAATCTGGCTCATCTTAAGTTCGCGTTCTTTCCAAATCATTTCGCCAGAATAGAAAACGATAATGATAATGAAGAAAATAATGAATACCCCATACAGAGCATCAACAGTTAGGCCGGTAACAGGGTAGGTGCTGGTATCGTATAGCTTTCCTAGCTCAGTACCGACAACGAACATAAACAACATACCCGCTGCTGCAATAGCAATAAAATAAGGGCTCCGTATAATGTTCTTCAGTTCTAGCCACGATGTTTTGGTGAATTGCCTCCATTGAGTTGCGAATGAAAAATCTTGTTGAACAGCTATACGTGCAAGTGCCGGGGCTGCCTTAACTGCAACATCGCGCAATTTCCGTTGTTTAAATCCGGAACTAAACTGATCGAAACGGAAACGGGTAAATAGCACCATAAACAATACAGCTCCAATACCCATCCATAACAAACGGTTTAAAAGTATCACTCCCGTAAGAGGAATGAATTGTGTATTCTTTTGTGCGACCGTCCAATACTCCGTAGTATAGGCCACTGCACGGGCACCCATAGGGTCTATTATAGCTGCAATATATTCATTGCTGAGGGTCTTTACCAATTGGGTTGCTATGCTTAGCAGTATTAATAAACCTATACTTCCCACGTAAACCGGTAGCATATTACGGGTAAGGGTAGCCAGCATAAAAAATATCATACCTATAAAAAGCATATTAGGTATTACAAACAGTAAATAAGGGTACAGGTAGTTTACCAAATGGAATGCCCCAACTTTATCAGCATCTACAAAAGGCATTTTGGTGCCGATGATTAGGCCAATTGCAATACCGCCCAATACCATTATGGCAATTGTACATGAACCTAAAAACCTGGCACCCAGATAACCCCATTTAGTAATAGGTTTGGTAAAGAATAAGGAATGTGAGTTGTATTCAAAATCGCGGTACACAGGGCCGGCCACAATGGCTGCAATAATAATAATACCCAAATAATCGAGCAGGTAGGTGAACATAGCTACCGAAAAAGGAGAATCGATGAGTACTTTTCCTCCGCCACCACCGAAAGACACGTTAGCGCTTTCGAATGCACCACCTGCGGTAATAGCCAGCAAATAGGCAAACACAAGGAACATGGCAAAGTATATGTACGTAGCAGGTGTTTTAAGCCTGTATTTAATTTCGAACCAATATATAGCTGAAAACATGCTTATTGTTTTTTCAAATGGTTTTGAATAGAAGTAAAGTACACATCACGCAGATCGGGCGATACGAGTTCAAAACCTTCGCCAGGACTGTTTGGGTTAGCTACGTGTATGATGGTTTTGCCAGCAAACAAGCGTGAGAAAATAACATTGTACTTTTCCTGGTAAGCAGGTAGTTCATGCTTCTCAATGGTTTTTTGCCAAATGGTTCCTTTAATAACTTCTATTGCATGCAGTGGATCATCTATAAGTAACAGGTTGCCTTTATATATAATAGCCATATTACGGCACAGGTCACTCACATCTTCTACAATGTGGGTAGAAAGTATAATTACTATGTTCTCGCCAATTTCACTCAATAGGTTTAAAAAACGGTTACGCTCAGCGGGGTCAAGGCCTGCTGTTGGTTCATCTACAATCACCAGTTTAGGGTTACCCAACAATGCTTGGGCAATACCAAAGCGTTGTTTCATACCACCCGAATAGGTACCCAGTTTTCTTTTGCGGGCCTCAAATAAGTTGGTTTGATTAAGCAAAGCAGCAACGGTCTCTTTACGTTGTTTGCTGTTCGATATACCTTTTAATACCGCCATATGGTCAAGCATTTCTTCGGCAGATACTTTTGGGTACACGCCAAATTCCTGGGGTAGGTAACCCAATACCTTACGCACTTCTTCTTTATTCTTTAATACATCAAGTCCATCTAACATTATAGAACCTCCGTCAGGGTCTTGCAGGGTGGCAATGGTTCGCATTAACGACGATTTACCGGCGCCATTAGGGCCCAGTAAACCAAACATACCTGATGGTATGGTAAGCGAAATGTCGTTGAGCGCCCGTACTCCGTTAGAATACGTTTTAGTAAGATTCGAAATTGTAAGATTCATGGGTAAGCGTTAAGTATATATATGCAAAAATGAAAAGATTTTAATACAATACACGACTTGCAAATTAATTTAACATATTATAACATTCACAAGGTTTTTACGAACATTTAAACAACTTTTTAACACCATTATTTAGTAAAGAACTTATTTGGTAATATCGCTTGCCGAAAAGTAAAACAAGCTTAAGACGAAATGAAAATGCTATTAGTTACACGTTTAAATAAATTAGTGCTGTGCGTATATTAGTAAGTCCACTCGACTGGGGTTTAGGCCATGCCACACGGTGCATACCTATTATAAAACATTTGCGCAGTAAAGGAGTAGAGGTGGTTATAGCCAGCGACGGCCCGCAACTTAAGCTTTTGCAAGAACAGTTTCAGGGTATTGAGCATGTGGTGCTTAAGGGATATAATGTAAAGTATTCGTGGTTTTTGCCCGCTGCTGTAAAAGTGGCATTGCAGGTGCCTAAGTTAATGGGCGCCATTAAGCGAGAGAATAAGGAACTGCAAAGGATACTTAAAGAAAAACGAATTGATGCTGTAATATCAGATAACCGTTACGGATTATATACCGATGAAGTGCCATGTGTACTTATAACGCATCAGTTGAACATACAGGCTAAAACTGGCAGCCAACTATTCAGCCATAAAGTGCTGGAATTTGTAAAGAAATTCAATGTATGCTGGATACCTGATAATGCCGGAGAAGACAACCTGTCAGGTAACTTATCGCACCCTATACCACAAGGTATTAAAGCAGAATACATAGGGCCACTATCGAGATTTAGTGCTGCGGTTAGCGCCAAGGATATGAAATACGATCTATTGGTATTATTATCTGGCCCTGAACCACAACGCAGGATACTGGAAAAGAAAGTGATCAATCAATTAGGCACATTGCCTTATATAAAAGCATTGATAGTACAAGGCTTACCTGGTAGTGCCGATGTAGCAAGTCCTTTTGCCAATGTAGATGTGGTACCTCATTTGAACAATGTATCGCTAATGGAAAAGATACAACATAGCAAGGCTATTATAAGCCGTCCAGGATATTCTACCATTATGGATCTGGCTGTAATAGGAGGGAAGCGTGCACTATTTATACCCACACCGGGCCAAACTGAGCAGGAATACTTGGCAATGCGTTTTGAAGCGTTGGAAATAGCTATGTGGGTGCAGCAACAGAAATTTGTACTGAAAGATGCCCTTACCCGTGTGTTTTCTACCCGAGGCTTTAATACAAACCTATACCCTCAAGTGTTTGAACAGACTGTTGATGCGTGGTTGGATAGTATAAAGAAATGATTTATAAATTATTACTACATTTGTATTCGATGGCAATGGAGTTTGCCTTTAACTGTTTACATCCCGTAGAATTGCGAGACGGACTAATAACTCCTACCTTAAAAACTTATTAAAATGATGAAATCTATTGCATTAATAGGATTAGGGGGAGCCATAGGCAGCATACTCCGTTACTTGGTAACTAATCTTACCGAGGCGCGATTTGCCCCATCACACTTCCCTTATGGAACATTATTGGTGAACGTTACCGGCTGCTTTGCCATTGGCCTTATATATGCCTTAAGTGGTAAACTCAACATATCGCCCGAACTCAGGGGTTTTTTAGCGACCGGTATTTGTGGTGGTTATACTACTTTTTCAGCTTTTTCGTACCAAAGTATAACACTTATGCGCGAAGGCTACACCACACAATTTGTGGCATATGTGTTTGGTAGCCTTATTTTAGGCATGGCCGCTACATTATTGCCTATAATAGTGGTGGATAGGCTCTCCTAAAATCACGAATATCGAATACTGAATAACGAATTCAGAAATAAATACTTTCGTGGCCGTTGTTACAGAGCCCCTTTAGATGCTGGATATGCAGGATATTTAATCAGTGAATCTGTGGCTGCATTTTGAAGGGTTTTGTGGGTTTCAAAAACTTTTTCACTTAAAAACTTGGAGTATACACAGAAATATTATATTTGCACTCTCAATTTTGGGAGCTTAGCTCAGCTGGTTCAGAGCATCTGCCTTACAAGCAGAGGGTCATCGGTTCGATCCCGGTAGCTCCCACAGAAAAAAAGGGTTTTAACAGAGATGTTAAAGCCTTTTTTTTTGATTTAAATAAATTGGCAACATTGTATTTCAAGCATTAAGCAATAGATACACAGAACTGAACGAATAATCCGGATTAAAGAGCAAACAACAGGTATCTTGGGCAAAATGGTTAAATGTGATTTTATATGATAACGAAAAAATTAGAAGAGTTAGAGGAACTTCATAGGGTGATGATAGAGGAAATTCAGGATGTAGCAATCATCTTGCTTGATAAGGATGGTACGATACTTTAGTGGAACAAAGGAGCACAACTCATTAAAGGCTATACCGAAGCAGAAATTATAGGACAAAACTTCAACATGTTTTACATGCCTCTAGACAGGCAGGCAAAACTACCAGAAAGCCTTCTTGCACTGGCAGCTAAAGAAGGCAGGGCAAAGCATATTGGCAGAAGAGTAAGAAAAGACGGAGCTACTTTTTGGGGAAGCATTTTAATTACCGCTCTTCATAACAAACAAAATGAAGTGATTGGTTTCACCAAGCTAACAAGAGAGTTGCGTGATAATGAAAATGAATAACGGGTACTCACTTAACTTCATTGCCATTCTTATCATAGCTTTTAATAGCCCCGCTAATTGCACCTTGGCTATAAGGAGTTTCAGTCTTTAAAGTGCCAGAGTCGTAATACTCTTTTACCGTTCCTACAATAATATCATTCACATAAGGTGTTTCAATGCTTAGCTTCCCATTAGGGTAATACTCTTTTTGTATTCCATTCTTTTTGCCGTCTATATAGGGCATTTCCATTTCAATAGATCCGTTTTCGTAATATAGTTTTACAACGCCTACTAATTTGTCGTGCGAGTAGGGCTCCTCACTTTTTATAGCTCCGCTTTCGTAATAGTATTTAGATGGGCCATCTTTTGTATCGGCAGCATAATTTACGGCCACGCTTAGTCCACCGCTTTCGTAATATTCTTTTACCGTTCCGTCCTTTTTATCATCGTTATAGGGTATCTCTTGCTGTATCTTACCGCTATGGTAATATGTTTTGGCAATACCGTTGCGCTTACCCTCTATAAAAGGCTCCAGGTGCCGCAACCGGCCATCTTTGTAAAATGCACGGGCTCGGCCAAAGGGTTTACCCGACCTGTATATGGTGAGGCAGTAAAATGGTGCATTAGTATCTTTGGTAAAATAACCGGCGCTATCCATATACTCTACCCATTTGCCGACCTTTAAGTTATTTATAGTTACGTTTCGGGCTTCGGCTTTATGTGTAAAACCTAAATAATCGGGTTGGCTTTGGCCAATAGCAGAAAATAGGGGGTAAAGTAAAAAAGAAAATATTATAAGGAATGCCAGCTTCTTCATATTGCTGGCAAATTTAGTCGTTCTATCAAGTTACGGGTAAGCTAAAATAAAACCTACTCCCTTCACCAAGTTTACTTTCAACTGCTATTTTGCCATTCTGCGCTTCTATAAACTCTTTTGATATGGCAAGGCCTAAACCCGTACCACTCCTTGGGCTGCCAGGCACCTGGAAGTATCGCTGGAATAAACGGTCTTTATATTTATCTTCAATACCAATACCAAAATCTTTCACTGAGAATTCTACCAACGAATCTTTTTCAATAACACTGATCACTATCTTATTATTCTCTGGGCTATACCTTAATGCGTTCGATAATAAATTGACCAATACCCACACGGTCTTTTCCGGGTCAATAGATACCTTGCTTATGTTTTCAGGGCAGTTAACTTCAAGTGCAACATGCTTTTGTTCAGCCTGCATTCTTATAGTATCAACCGAATAATCAATGATCTCTTTGGGGTTCGTTGGCCTAAAATTAAGTTGAATATTTCCTGTTTCAACCTGGGTCATATTTAACAGTTCACCCGTAATATTCAATAAGCGTTCGCTATCTTCTTTTATATGGTTTATAAGTTCCTTTTGCTCAGTATTTGTATTACCCACGCGTTCGTCGCTCAATAATTTCAAACTCATCTTAATAGATGAAATAGGTGTTTTAAGAGAGTGTGATACGGTAGCAATAAAGTTTGTTTTAGCCAGATCGAGTTCTTTAAACTGGGTAATGTTTTTTAGTAATATCACTTCTCCGATAGGTTGCTCATCAACGGTTATTTTTAATACTTCCTTTGTAAAATAACTTTCCCTATTATCAGCATAAATCTTTAAGGGTGCCGATGCTGGTTCGACGTGTATCAAGGTACGCAACAGGTCATTTCGCAAGGCAATATCAGGCGCATATTTACCAATTAACTCTGCTTCGTTTATACCCAGTATTTTAGTTGAGGATGTGTTTGCGAAAAGGATGTTCTTTTTCTCATCAAGCCCTATAATAGGGTCTTTCATATTGTTAATGATCGTATCTATTCTTTTTTTCTGAAAAATTATCTTGGCCATGTTGCTATTGTTGTATTCATCCAGCTCATGTGCCATTAGGTTAAAAGCCTCGGCCAACTCACCAAATTCATCACCTTTTTCAATATGTATGCGTTGTGTATAGTTTCTGTTGGCAATTTGCTTAATACCTTCTGTTAGTTTACTAATAGGGTCAGCAATATAACCGGGAAAATTCATGAGCATGGTAAACGAAATTAGAAATGCAACTGTTGCCAGAATAGCTAAATATATTTTAAGCTTTTCCGCCGTTTGTTGCGTTTCGTTATTCTTACGTACTATGGCATTGGTATTAAGGTCGTTTATTTTGTAAACATCAATTCTTATATCCTTTTCAAGCTTAGTAGCCGAAAACGAATCTGCTTTCTTCAGTCTTTCAAACTGTTCTCGTACTGCTGCTGTCGCATCTTGTTCGCCAACTTCAGTAATGTTGTTTTCCTCTGCCTTCAGGTTCTTTTCAAATTTATCAAGCGCAATGGGGTCATTACTCTCATAATCATCAAGGGCCTGCTGCATGTTCTTACAATATTCAAGGCTTTCGTAGTTCGCCTTTAGTATGTTCTTCGATTCATCCGCAAGTTTATTAATTGCTAATAACCCTACTGCGCTTATTAAAACAAGCAGTATAAAGAAGAAGGTAAGACCAAGTGATAATTTGGTTTTAATGCGCAGTTTCATCAGGAAAGGATTATAAGATCAATATCGGAGGCTGAAAGCTTTTGCAGTAATTGGTTGAACACACCGCCACTCATTATTAATTGCAACAGGTTGAAATGGGGCTTGCCTATACAAATAGTAGTGATTTGCTTTTGTTCAGCAGTTTCAATAATTGCTGACGCCACACTTTTACCATTTATCTGTATTACCTCAGCGCCAAGTTCAGTTGCCATTTTAAAATTATTTATCAAATGCCGTTGAGCCGAAAGTTCAATATTGTCGGAATTTTCTCTTTCGGTTTGAACATACAACACAAACCATTTTGAATTATAATAAGAAGCCAGCCGTGCTGCTTTGCGTATTATCATTTTCGATACGTCAGCATTAGAGCTTACACAAGCCAGGAACCGCTCAGGCCTTAGTGCCACATTACGCGGAATCTCAGTTTCTATTTTCCGTTCTACCTGTGAGGTTACTTCCCGCAGAGCCAGTTCACGCAGTTGTAATATCTTTTCAGATTGAAAGAAGTTTTTAAGAGCCGTTTCGACTTTCGATCTGTCATATATCTTACCTTCCTTAAGGCGAATAATAAGCTCATCGGCTGTAAGGTCGATATTTACAACTTCATCGGCGGCCCGCAATACCTTATCCGGAATACGTTCGCTTACCTCAATACCGGTTATTTTTTGTATCTCCTCATTTAAGCTTTCTATATGCTGAATGTTAACGGCGCTAATAACGTTTATACCGGCATCTAATATTTCAAGCACATCTTGCCAGCGCTTATCATGCTTGCTCCCTTCAATGTTCGAATGAGCAAGCTCATCTACCACCACCACTTCCGGGTGAATATTAATAATGGCTTGTGTATCCATTTCTTCAAGTTCCTTCCCTTTATAAAAAAGTTTTCGGCGTGGTATTACCGGAAGCCCTTCTAACAGATCGTGTGTTTCTTTTCGGTTATGCGTCTCTATATAACCTAATTGTATATCAATACCATTCTTTAACAAAGTACGCGTCTCCTGTAGCATGCGATAGGTTTTGCCTACACCCGCACTCATGCCTATATATATCTTGAACTTACCTCGCTTTGATTTGCGGATAAGTTCAAGAAAATGTTCGGCGTGTTGTTCTCTTTCCTCAGGCATAAGGCAAAGGTATGACGATTACAGCTATTTAGAACCTAACCAAAATTGCCATTATAACTCTATTTTCATGTGTTAAAAGGTCAGGTACCCATCCGGCAGGAATTGGAGTAGTTGTATATCCTGTTGGAGATGTAACACCACCTGGGCCAGCAAAATAAGGTACGCTGGCATAACGGTAAACATACTCTAACCTAAACTCGAAACTCTGACTTGGCATCCAGCTTATATTAGTTGAAAAATCCCATGCATGAAATGGATCGCCGGGGTTTTGTGTAAATGGAGCTGTACCTGTTTGTGTAGTTGTTTGTAATACCGTTCCGTTTGGCAATACTACTGCAGTTGGGGTAGGTAAGTCACTTGCCTGACCGGTAGGTTCAAGCACTAGATAACGGCCAGGGTTATTCATAACACCACCACCTATTAACCAAGCCAGTTTGCCATGTGCAAACCATATTCTGTTATAGAACATGGCACTGGTAAAAAACTGCGCAGGGCCATCTGTAGCGCTACCATGAAAACCATTAACACCTCCGCCTTTTTCATCACCTATATCATATGTAAATGAAAAGGCCATCTGAGTTATACCGCTAGATGTTTTAGCCCTGTGGAAATACCTGTTTAAAAAACTATTATCAGAATGGAACCTATGCCTGCCTACAATACCCGCTGCATCAGATCCATAATAATCATTTGTTAATATCTTGAAATTCTCAGTTGGGCACCAGGTAATATTGCCGCCAAAGCCAGGCATATCATTAAATGTAGCATAGCTCTGCCAGCCGTTAATGATCCATGGTTCAATTTTCAGGGTATTGGTAACGAAGATCTGCGTACGAATACCTGAGAAGAACCAAGGTGTATTATCAGATGTATAGGAAGCCTGGTAATCCCAATTTTCAACCTGGTAGTATGAATTAAGGCCGATGTAAGACATGAAAAGTCCACCATCCACATTAATACCATGCAATACGTTAAAATGGTATCCTCCGTATGCTTCACTTATGTAACGATAAGCATCTTGCAAATCGTACTGGCCACGGTAAGGGCTATAATCATTACGGGGAACAACCTCGTCACGTGTCCCGAATTGGGTCATAAACCTTGCACGTGCTCCGCCGTATGAAAAATCGCCACCAAAACCCAGTTGCGATATTTCCATTTCATTATCTCGGGCCAGTGCTGTAGAGCCTACAACGGTGTGGTCTATTGGATTTGCAAACGAGTAGGTAGCATTTGCGTCGACAAATATTTCAGGACTAAAATAAGGGATATGGAAGATGGACGAATCTCTTCTGTCGTTACCATTTATCCAAGTTTGATCCATGCCATCAAAAGGAGTTTGATCAGCCATCTTTTTAACCGTATCCTTAGTAGGTTTTGTTTGCGCATTAGCTTGTTGTGTAAGCGCTATAGCCGCTAATGCCAATAACGCTGTTTTACCTGTATTCATAGTTGTTTGTTATATATATATTATGAGTTTCCTATCATTAATTTGCTTTCATTTCATCTAAAGCAATATTCAATTTCAATACATTAACCTTAGCAGGGCCCAGTATACCTAGCAAAGGGGCTTGAATATGTTCCTCAACCAGTTTCATTAAATCTTGTTCAGAAATGTGGCGTAAGGCAGCAATGCGTTTAACTTGTATTCTTGCTCCTTCCGGGCTAAGGTCGGGGTCTAAACCACTTCCCGATGCGGTTACCAGTTCAGCAGGTATATCAGCTTTATTTACGCCAGGGTTGTGTACCATAAATGTATCAATGGCAGCTTGCACGCTTTTTAAATAATCCGGGTTAGTTGGCCCCTTGTTGCTGGCACCTGAAGCTGCTGCATTGTAACCTACAGCCGAAGGGCGTGGCTGAAAATACTTATCACTTTTAAAGCCCTGGCCTATATTTTCATAACCTACAACTTTGCCTTTATAGGTAACGGTAACTCCGTCTCCGCCACCCGGTGCCATTTTAGCCACTGCGGCAATAAATAAAGGGTATATTACACAAAGCAACACCAGTAAAACAAGTGTGAGCCTAAGCGATGGTAAAAGATATTTTTTCATAATGATTCAGTATTAGTTTTTACATAAATAAAGCAAGGGCCATATCAATCAACTTTATGCCAATAAATGGTATAATAATGCCACCTACGCCATATATAAGCAGGTTACGCCTTAATAAGGCACTTGCACCAATTGGCTTGTATTCCACACCCCTTAATGCAAGAGGAATAAGCAATGGAATAATAATGGCATTGAAAATAACGGCAGAAAGAATTGCAGTTTCAGGACTGGTAAGGCCCATAATATTTAATGCCCTTAACGATGGTATAGTAACAATAAACAAGGCCGGTACAATGGCGAAATATTTAGCTACGTCGTTAGCTATACTAAAGGTCGTTAGCGTTCCGCGTGTCATAAGCAGTTGTTTGCCTATTTCTACTATTTCAATAAGCTTGGTAGGGTCATTATCAAGGTCGACCATATTACCCGCCTCTTTTGCAGCTTGTGTACCACTATTCATAGCCACGCCCACATCGGCCTGAGCAAGAGCAGGGGCATCGTTGGTGCCGTCGCCCATCATGGCAACCAGCTTACCATCGGCCTGTTCGGCACGTATATATGCCATTTTATCTTCCGGCTTAGCTTCTGCAATAAAATCATCTACTCCGGCTTTTTCTGCAATGTATTTTGCAGTAAGCGGGTTATCGCCGGTAACCATTACCGTTTTAATTCCCATTTTCCTCAGGCGCTCAAAACGTTCTTTAATACCGGGCTTAATAATATCCTGTAGTTCAATTACACCTATTACTTTTTTGTTTTCGGCAACCACTAATGGTGTACCACCATTTGATGAGATTGTTTTGACTCTTTCACCTGTTTCCTCAGGGAATGTATTGCCTGCATCAATTGCCATTTTTTTAATAGCATCCAACGCACCTTTGCGAATTTGCTTGCCATCAGGCAGGTTAATGCCACTACTGCGTGTTTCGGCAGTAAAATTGATAAGCGTTACTTTATTTACATCAAAGCTTGATGGTACAGTAACGTTCTTTTCTTTTGCTAAGGCAACTATTGACTTACCTTCCGGGGTTTCATCAGCGAGTGATGCTATTAAACAGCTTTGAACAAACAAGAAATCATCAACACCTGGTGCAGGGTAAAAGTGGGTGGCTTTACGGTTACCAATAGTAATCGTTCCGGTTTTATCTAATAATAGTGTATCAATATCACCAGCTGTTTCAACTGCCTTGCCTGATTTGGTGATTACATTCGCACGCAGTGCTCTGTCCATACCAGCAATGCCTATAGCCGAAAGTAATCCGCCAATAGTTGTAGGAATAAGACAAACAAAAAGCGATACGAAAGCTGCAATATTAATAGGTGTTTGAGCATAATCGCCAAATGGCTTGAGTGTAACACAAACAATAATAAACACCAGTGTAAAGCCTGCCAATAAAATAGTAAGTGCTATTTCATTAGGAGTCTTTTGCCTTGAAGCACCTTCTACAAGAGCAATCATTTTATCTAAAAAGCTTTCGCCGGGTGATGCCGTTACCTTAACTTTTATTTTGTCTGACAATACCTTCGTACCACCGGTTACTGAAGATTTATCACCACCTGATTCACGAATAACAGGGGCACTTTCTCCTGTAATGGCACTTTCATCGATAGATGCAAGGCCTTCTATTATTTCTCCGTCAATTGGAATGATATCGCCTGCTTCGCAAATAAACAGATCGCCTTTTTGCAGTGTAGATGAATTTACCACCTGAATTTCTCCCACATACATATCACCAACAGGGAGGAATTTCTTAGCAGGGGTTTCTTCTCTGGTTTTACGGAGCGAGTCTGCCTGTGCTTTACCACGTGCTTCAGCAAGGGCTTCAGCAAAATTTGCAAACAGTACAGTAACAAGTAGTATTAATGTAATAATGAGATTATATGCAAATGAACCTTGTGTCTTATCATGGTTGATAAGAACATGTGCAGTAACAAATGCCATAACTATAGTACCTATCTCTACAGTAAACATTACCGGGTTGCGCCAGAGTATCCGTGGGTCCAACTTAACGAAGGATTGCTTTAAGGCTCCGTTCACCAATTCCTTTTGGAAGAGCGAGTTGTTTTTCTTTCTTTTAGTCATAATTCAAATATTCTATAGGGTTATTTCATACTGAAATATTCTGCTAACGGGCCCAATGCCAAAGCAGGGAAGAATGCCAATGCTGCTATAATTATTATTACTGCCCAAGTCATTAAACCAAATGTGCCTGTATCGGTCTTTAGTGTACCTGCCGATTCGGGTATATATTTTTTTTGAGCCATAATACCTGCAATGGCCACAGGTGCTATTATGGGTATGAACCTTGAGAACAGAAGTATAACACCTGTAGTTATATTCCAGAATATATTGTTAGCCGTAAGTCCACCCATTGCTGAACCATTATTGGCCGCAACTGAAGTATTTTGGTAAAGCATCTCTGAAAAGCCGTGATATCCGGGGTTTCCGAGCCAATTTTTCGGCTGGAAAGCCCAATGGATATCCGGATGGTAAACCAAAACATACGATGCCAGTGCAGTAAAGGAAAGTATGAGGAAAGGATGTAACAAAGCCGCAATAGAAGCAATCTTCATTTCTTTAGCTTCCACTTTATGCCCCATAAATTCGGGTGTGCGGCCAACCATAAGGCCAGAAATAAATACGGCTATAATGATGAAAATGTAATAGTTCATAAAGCCTGCGCCACAACCACCATAAAAACAATTCACCATCATGGCCATAAGCTGCATGGCTGTTGTCATAGGCATATAACTATCGTGTGCACCATTAGCAGAACCAGTAGATATTATGGTTGTAACGGTGCTCCAATAGGCTGTGGCAGGTACACCAAACCGTACTTCTTTACCTTCCATGGCGGTATTTGCTGGGTTTACACCCATATTAGCTATAGCAGGGTTGCCATGTATTTCAGACTGTAGGGTTGGGATAAGAAGCATAAACATTCCTATCGTCATTACCCCAAATATTATATAGGCAAATTTTTTCTTCTTTAAATAAAAACCCAACGCAAATATTAATGCAATAGGAATTACTACCTGTGCTATCATTTCAAGCATATAGGTCAGATAATTAGGGCACTCGAACGGGTGGGCAGAGTTTGCACCAAACCATCCGCCGCCGTTTGTACCCAAATGCTTAATAGCTATCATGGCCGCTGCAGGGCCACGAGACACTTGTGTGGTATCGCCCTGCATAGTTATTATTGTGTCTTTCCCTTTGTAGCTGGCAGGAGTGCCGTTAAATGCCAGTACTATGGCAATAAGCACAGCACCCGGCAACAGGAACCGTGTAATGCTTTTTACAAAAAAATCCCAGAAATTACCAAGCGTTTTAACGCT
>JABDHI010000043.1 GCA_013285655.1 Bacteroidota bacterium | reverse complement strand
AACGGCTAAACCCAACAACCGAACCCACACATACCAGCGCCAGCGATAAAAACACCGCGCTTATAGGTATGGTGTTTGTGCCTTTGTTCCATACTCTGTATAACGCCACCAAAGCAACCAGGTAAACAAGTATGGCGGGTATGGTATAGTTGGTATAACGCACCAGGTATTTACCCAAAAACAAAGCATTGGTAAAACCAATAACTGCCAGTATGGCCATATTGCGTTTTTGGTAAGTATGGGTTATACCCGGCATGCGTAATGGTTTGATTTGCAAAAGTAAAACAAATTACTCACCCTGCCCTCTCTACAATAGAGAGGGACATACGAGGCGCGCTCTTATACTACAAACATGTATCCCCGCTAGGGGCTTAATAATGCTCCATAACTCAAAGCCCTTTCAGGAGTTTGGGGTATACACGGCAATTTGACAAGATTGGTTTGTTCAAATAAGATTCTTAATTTTTAATTCGTAATTCGTAATTGTCTCCTTGTCTCTATTTTAAATTCCTATTTTTGAACTACAGGTTACACCTATGGCAGATATTGTTTTTTGTGCGTTTTATTTACTCCTCTTTTCATTTGTTATTCTGCAGGCAAGGTTATTTAAGCTTCCGGGTGTAAACAGCAAGTTACCCCTCATTACTTTTTACCTTAAACTGGCCTTTGGCACTGCCCTGTGGTATATATATACCCATCATTATAAGAACAGGTACTCGGCCGATATTTTTAAATACTTCGACGACAGCAAGTTTATGTACCAGTCGATACACCGCGATACTGCTGATTTTTTCCGCATGCTTTTTGGCATTGACGATTCGGGGCCACGCATACAGGGTTATTACCAATCGATGGTAAGCTGGGTAAACGGGCACAACAGCACCTTATATAACAACAGCCATTTAATAATACGGCTCAATGCGGTATTAATGCCCTTTTCACAGGGGCATTATGCGGTGCATGTATTGTTCTTTTGCTTTATAGCCTTTGTAGGTTCTACATTACTTTACAAAGCTTTTTACCCTTACCTGGCCGATAAAGCCACTTTGCTTTTTATAGCCATTTTCCTGTTCCCGTCGGTATTATTATGGACTTCGGGTATTTTAAAAGAGAGCCTCGTTTTTATGAGCCTGGGGCTTTCCATCTATTATTTCCGCAGGATATTAGAGCCTAAAAAATCAAACCAGCTTATTAACGCATTACTTTTTATTGCGGGCATTGCATTACTGTTCGAAGTAAAGGCGTATGTATTACTTTGCATAATACCGGGCTTTATTGCCGAAGCTTTAATTGGTAAGAACAAATTGGCTGCCCGTAAACCATGGTTGACCTATTTACTGGTAACGCTTGTTTATTTGGGAATAGGCTTGAACACAGACAAGATAGATAAGAACGAAAATCCTTTAAAAACCTTATCTGACAAACAAACCGAATTTAACCGCTTAGCAAAAGGTGGTATTTACCTGCAACAGGCCAATAACGAATTTCAGTATGCTTACGTACCGGCTGACGACTCGGTAAACATTTTACCGGTCAACAAATTTGCCGATAGCCTTATACGCTTTAAAGGAATACAATTCCTGTCTACCTCGGCCTTTTGCTATGCAGAAGAAACCACAAAAAAAATTGCTCCCTTTACCTTACGGAACGGCACTAAATTTAAACTCATCCGTTCGCTGCACGAAGACACCTTAAGTATGGTTGCAGTTGCCGACACACCCATTTACCGACTAGATACGTATATAGAGCCTGCTAAAAGCGCTGTGTATATTCCGCCTATACAACCAACGGTGTTGGGCTTACTGGCCACTGTGCCAAACGCTTTGATGGTTTCTATAGTTAGGCCTTACCCCAGCGAAATAAGTTCAAAGGCACTGCTTTTTTATGCCGCCGAAAACCTGTTTATTATACTGCTTATTATACTGGCGCTGGTATTTATTATTCGGCAAAACCCCAATAACCACATGGTGTTTTTCTGCCTGGCCTTTTGCCTGCTAATGCTTATACTTATTGGCCTTTCGACCCCTTTATACGGTGGTATTGAACGCTATAAGTCTGTGGTAATACCTTTTATGCTTATTTTGCTCCTTCTGATTTATGATAAGGACAAGCTTAACCGACTACTGAAAAACAAAAAATAGATACTCACCCCTGCCCCTCTCTATAATAGAGAGGGGTAAGAAGAAAGACAAGAAAACACAAAAGGAACAAAAAGACAATACTCACCTACCTACTCGACGATATGGAGGGGTGAGATGAAAGATAAGTAAGAACGCAAATGAACCAATAAAAACATACACACTTCTTTCCCCTCTCTACAGGTAGAGAGGGGCGCAGGGGTGAGTATGAAAAACAAAAAATAGATACTATGGCTTTTCAACGTAAACACCTTTTTGAAAGAAAATCACACAAGCAAATTCAGGACCGACTTGAAGCAGATGCACATAACGGATCTGCTTTAAATAAAATACTTTCGGTAAGGGACCTAACCGCATTAGGAATTGCAGCTATTGTAGGTGCGGGTATTTTTTCAACAGTGGGTACCGCTTGTTTTGATGGCGGGCCCGGTGTAGTCATCCTCTTCATCATTACCCCTATTGTTTGTGCATTTTCTGCTTTCTGTTATGCCGAATTTGCTTCCCGCGTTCCTATTTCAGGCAGCGCTTATACCTATTCATATGTCGCCTTTGGCGAAATGATAGCATGGATAATAGGCTGGGCGCTTATTATGGAATATGCCATAGGTAATATTGTAGTAGCTATTTCATGGTCCTCGAACCTTACCAGCTTGCTCGATAATATTGGCATACATATGCCACAGTACTTAAGCATGAGTTTTTTGGAAGTAAAAAACGGCAACGAACAATTTTTGCATCCGGTAAAAGACTCTCCAATTACTGCTGATGCTGCAACTGCCTTTCATAACCTTTGGATAAGTGCACCACGTATAGGGGGTTTGCCTATTATATTTAATATTCCGGCACTCATTATTACCATACTTGTTACAGCGGTTGCATACGTAGGTATTAAAGAATCGCGCACGGGCAGCAACCTTATGGTAGCCTTTAAATTAATAGTAGTATTAGCCGTAATAGCCATAGGATGCACCCACGTTCATACCAATAACTGGCACCCCTTTCTGCCTAATGGCATGGGTGGAGTATTGAAAGGGGTGTCCGCGGTCTTCTTTGCTTATATAGGTTTCGATGCCATATCTACCACCGCCGAAGAATGCAAGGATCCCCAGCGCGATCTTCCACGGGGAATGATGTATTCCCTTATAATATGTACAATATTATACATATCATTGGCGTTGGTACTTACCGGCATGGTTAAATATACAAATCTTAATACCCCCGATTTTCTTGCCAATGCCTTCAACCAGATAGGAATGAACTGGCTTGGCGGAATAATTGCGCTTAGCGCGGTTGTGGCAACTACAAGTGTTATGCTTGTTTTCCAGTTAGGCCAGCCACGTATATGGATGAGTATGAGCCGTGATGGCCTTCTGCCTGAAAAGTTCAAAAAAGTACATCCGAAATTTAAAACTCCTTCGTTTGCTACTATCATTACAGGTTTATTGGTAGGCATTCCTGCTTTGTTCCTCGACCAAAATTTTGTAACCGACCTTACCAGCATAGGTACCCTGTTTGCGTTTGTACTGGTTTGTGGTGGAATTCTTGTCCTCCAGAAAGATAAAAGCGGCCCTACCCCAAAATTTAAAGTGCCTTATATTAACGGAAGGATCTTCTTACCCATCATATTTACAGCAATTGGGTTAATATTCTACTATGTGGCTCCGGGTATGTTATCGGGTTTCTTTAACCTGAGCGATATTGCAAAAGCCGAAAATGTAAGTGTTTCAGATGCTTTTGTGGAACGTATCCCTTTCTTCATCTTTGTCATTATCTGCATTTTAATGCTCATATACTCAGTTCTGAGGAAATTATCACTTATACCCGTGGTTGGAATGCTTTCCTGCTTTTTTCTTATGACCCAGATAAAATTGGGTAGCTGGGGCTGGTTTGGCGTTTGGTTTAGCATAGGGCTTGTCATATATTTCACCTATGGTATCAAGCATAGCAAACTAAGAAGCTTAAATGCGTAAATTTGTCCTGTGCTAAAAGGCAAATTTTGACCTTTATGATAAAGATGTGTCGCTTTTTATTTGCAGGTATGCTTATACTTATGGCGGCCCATATTAGTGCGCAGTCAAAGTCTGAATCGTATTTGTTCCATTTTAACCCTTTTAAAGCGGAAACCGGTGGAGGCGCACCTCACGAACGCAGAGTTAAGGTACGTATTGATGCGGGGCTTATGCTTCAGTATCTTACTAACGATCCACACTACACCACCGGCATTCAAGGAGATGGAAATTATACCCTTGGTGTAAAAATTGAGATCCCCATTCAGAAGAATGCAGACATTATTGTGGGACCTGATCTGATGCATGAAAATTTCGATTTTGATTCTTACTTTTTTTCTCCCGGTTATTCATTTTTATATAACGGAGACTTGTACTATAACCACGCCATTTTAATGGACGAAATACAAATACCTGTTCTATATAAGATTAATTTTTCATCAGAAACCCGTAACATAAAAAACCTCTATGCCACATTTGGCTGGATATTCCGTTATGTGCTTTATGATAATTCACTTGTTACCAATGTAAATTCAGGCAAGTTTGTGTGGGAAGGACAAAACGACATTACGAGCGCATACCCTTTAATATCGCCTGAAGGCAGCGGTGGTATTGAAGCAAGCCTTGGCTACCAGCACAACACATTACGCAATGGCAATGCCTGGTTCTTCGAAATAGAATATAGGTATGGCGTATCACCATTAATTTATTCAGGCAACCAGGCAGGATCTAACAACGTAGAGTTTTCATTAAATACATTATCCTTTAAATTGGGCCTGCGCCTTTAATTTGACGTGAAAACTAAATCATTTGCAAGAGAACTGTTTTCGCTTCTGTTGTGGGTGTTCCTTGTAGTTTTTATACTTATGAATTTTGTGGGTTCGTTCTCCTACATCTCCTCCAGTTCAATGGAAGGAGAAGTTGAACCCGGCGATTTAATATGGGTAAACAAATTGGCTTATGGTCCAAGACTCATTCAAACTTTATTCTCTTTACCATTTGCAAACAACAGGTTACCTTTTTTTAAAGATAAACCTTCCTATTCTACCTGGGTTGAACTGCCCTACTTCAGGTTTCCGGGTTACTCGCATATAAAACGCAACGATGTGGTAGTTTTTAATTACCCAATGGAACAGGACCTGCCGGTAGACAAAAGAGACAGCTATATGAAGCGCTGTGTCGGCCTACCAGGCGATACCTTACAAATATTCGACAGAGATATTTTCATTGGCAAAAAACTGCTTGATGTACATAATAATTATAAGTATTCATACCTGATAAAATCTACTACCGACACATTACAACCTTATGCCAACAAATACTTGCATATAGCCGAAACAGAAGTTGGTACCGATAGCAAGGACTATATTTTTATGATGACCAAAGCTCAGGCCGACTCATTGCGTAAACTACCATGTGTTACATCTGTTACTCCAAACATCGCCAGCTATTCATCTAATATGCTTTTCCCTAAGGACCCGGATTTTCCCTGGACAGAGGATAATTATGGCCCTATAGTAGTTCCTAAAAAAGGCTTGACTATTCATTTAAATGTAGATAGCATTACTATTTACGAAAGAATAATACGTGACTACGAACATCATAAGCTCAATATTAAGAATGATTCTATTTATATTGACGGAACACTCGCGACGCATTATACCTTTAAAATGAATTACTACTTTATGATGGGCGACAACCGAAACAACTCTATCGATTCTCGTTATTGGGGCTTTGTGCCCGAAGACCACATAGTTGGTAAAGGATCGATGGTAGTGTTTTCTGCAAGTCCGGGACAAAGAGGAGAATCGTTGTGGAAGCGGATAAATTTGCACCGCTGGTTTAACTGGATACATTAATTATTATTTTTATACTGTATGTCAACAATAAAACCTTTCAAAGCCATTAGGCCGGCGGCCGATAAAGTTGCCAGGGTAGCATCACATGCAGTTGAACGATATTCGGCTACTACTATTCAGAATATCCTTCAAACAAATCCTTTTTCGTTTTTACAGGTTATTAATGCTGGCCGTGCACATAAGGATAACTACACAGAGCAGTTACATGCTATAAAAAACAAATTCGAAGAATTTAAAAACACACACATTTTCGAGCAAGATGCTGAACCTTGTTTTTATATCTACAGGCAAATAAAAGATGGCAGATCGCATACAGGTATTATAGCTCTGGCATCGGTTGAAGAATATGAAAAGGGCACAATAAAAATACACGAGCAAACACTTGCCGAACGCGAAAAGAAATTAAAAGAATATTTAACCGTTTGCGATTTTAATGCCGAGCCGGTTTGCCTGACACACCCTTACCATAATGATCTTCATTTGTTTTTAGCAGAAAGATCAAAAGATGCTCCGTTATATAATTTCGAAGCCGATAGCATTCAACACGCTGTTTGGAAAGTATCAGATAGTGAAGGCCTCAATAAAATATTCACCATATTTAAAACCATTCCCGATCTATATATTGCCGATGGGCACCATAGGGCTGCGTCATCTGCTTTGCTTGCTAAAGCTGCAAAAGAAAACAACAAATCGCATACGGGTAATGAAGCCTACAATTTTTTTATGGCGGCTTTTTTTGCCGATACCGAACTAACCATTTTTAATTTCGATCGTATGGTTAGCACATTAAATAGCCATACCCACGAATCTTTTTTTAAAGAGCTGGAAAACAATTTTGAAATAAAAGCGTTCGGAAAACAAGTATGTAAACCTTCTTCAGCAAAAGAAATAAGCCTTTATACAGAGGGCCAGTGGTTCCTTTTAAAAACCAGGGATGGCGTAAATAAAGGTGCCGATCCGGTTAATAGTCTTGATGTAAGTGTATTATCAAATTTCATTTTAGGCCCAATATTGAATATTACAGATCTGCGTAATGATAAGCGAATAACGTTTATACCTGGCGTAAAGGACATTGAAGAAATACAAAAAAATGTGGATAACGGTAAAATGAAAGCGGCTTTTTGCCTTTACCCTATATCATTTAGCGAACTGAAAGCCGTTGCCGATATTGGTAAAGAGATGCCACCAAAATCAACCTGGATAGAACCCAAGTTTGAAAGTGGCTTATTAATATATAGCTTAACTAATTAGAACTTAGAACGTGTACGCCTGTGGAATGAAGAAGGCGAATATGTAACCGTTAAAAAGGTAAACATATAGGTATCGTTATGCTTATAATCTCCGCGCTCCTGGCCTGCATTATCGGGCTGAATATCCGGCTGATTTATAGAATGCAGAGAAGGATCTGCAAAATATTGAGCTATTGGGCCGTACTGTGTCAATATTGCGCTACTGCTATAGTATTTATTATGGGTATCATCAATATAATCACTACCTGTCCATAACCTGTCTGAAATTTCTAACCCGATAGAAAAATTAGGTGTTACATTATACTTAAACCCTAAGCCGGCAGGTACACAAACTGCAACCTGATTATAATCAGCCGGGCCACCTGGCATTCCTTCACCTTCGGTATGTAACGGTTTTAAATTGTACCATGCACCATTGTCTTTATATTGCCCTTGTGGGTTAAAGTAAAATCCGCCCAAGCCCAAAAAAACATATCCATCAATATTAAAACGCTTAAAGCCGTGTGCGTGCTGAATATGATAACGGTGTCCTATATGGCTACTTTTATAAAAGAAATACTCAGCCTGGGCAGATAGCTCCATTATTGGCGACCTGAAATTAATATTTCGGTTGTGTCTATATTCTTCACTACTATAAGCATCATTACCAGAAACCATAGCACCGGTAAATGCAGCTTTTACAGAAAAATCAGAGTTAAAAAAGTAACGATAGGCTATCATCCCGCCGTAACGAATAGCTTGTGGGTTAAAATCTTCGAGGAAGTGGGTACCAATTTTAGGAGAGCCACCTACGTCGCCTAAAAACTGAGATGGCCCGGCACCGAAAACCCACTCGTTATGGGCACCGTTACGCTTGTAAAAATATTGCGCCTTTGCCGAGAAAGACATCAATATTATTACTACAGAAATGAAGTTATAAAAATAGCTTTTCCTCATCTGAGCAAATATACTAACTTTTATATGAATAAAAGTAGTTTTCAGGCCTAAATTGGTCAATATCTACCGATTATACATCTTTTCTTATCAATTGTTATGATTTAGCAACTGGTGCCAATGGTGTTCAACCCAGTCCAAAAGCAATTCAACGATTTTTCAAAAAAAGCCCGGAAAATCAATCGTAATTTCAATTTAAATATTGTTTATTCAATAATGGATCTTACAAGCGGTTACCCCTATTGGCTCATAAAATCTGGCTTACCGGCAAATTACCCCAAACTGGAAAGTAATCTGAAAACAGATGTGCTTATTATTGGAGGGGGCATTTCAGGCGCCTTAAGTGCTTGGCATTTATGCGAAGCCGGAATAGAATGCACTGTGGTTGATGGCCGTACTATTGGCTTGGGTAGTACTTCAGCCAGCACATCGCTTCTTCAATATGAATTAGATACATCTTTGTCAGTGCTTTCGAGAATTATTGGAAATAAAAAAGCCACTCGGGCATACAACCTATGTTATTCGGCCATCGACAAATTGATTGCAATTTCTAAAAAGCTACAATTTACTGAGATTGAAAAACGCCACAGCCTTTATTTTGCAGCCCAGGAAAAGGACACTAAATTGCTTGAGCTGGAATATAAAGCCCGCAGTAACGCAGGATTAAAGGTTGACCTTTTAAATAAAAGAGATATAAAAAAAGAATATGGGTTTTCGGCTCCGGCCGCAATTTTATCTTCTCAAGGAGCTACAACCAATGCATATATGTTTACTCATGCACTGCTTCAGCAGGGTTTAAAAAAAGGGCTAAGCGTATTTGATCGAACCAAAATAACATCAAAAAAATATAGCAATACAGGTATTACATTACATACAGAACAAGGCCATATAATACGCGCTAAAAAAGTTATTAATGCCACCGGATATGAGGTTACCGAATTTTTAAATAAAAACATCATTGAATTAAAGTCTACCTATGCCCTGATATCAGAGAATATGCAATCTCCTACCCCACCATGGAAAGATGGCACAATGTTATGGAACACTGCCGACCCCTATTTATACATTCGAATTACAAGCGATAACAGGATAATTGTTGGTGGAAGGGATGAAGACTTCTATGATCCGGCTGCACGTGATAAACTAATAAAAAGAAAGACGAAGCTGCTTGCAAAAGATTTCTCAAAATTATTTCCATCTATTAACATGATACCCGAGTATAGTTGGATAGGTACATTTGGCTCAACTAAAGATTCACTACCCTATATTGGTGGTTACAATAAAACGCCTAATACATATTATAGCCTTGGTTTTGGAGGAAATGGAATAGTTTTTAGTTTAATAGCCGCTGAAATTATATGCGATATGATTAAAGGCAAAAAGAATGAAAACGCTGAACTTTTTTCCTTCGATCGATAACCGCCTCTATCAATCAAACAAACTTAATTGCGAGGGCGGCATTGCTTTTCCGAAAACGGTTCTTCCTCCATATTTATGAGATTCTCTTCGCTCATATTTTACAATCTTGTTAAACGCATCTTCATCAGGGGTAAAGTTTTCCTCCAACGATTGGGCCATATGAGTAAGGTTCTTAATTGCTGTTTGCTTTTCGGTAAATCCGATCTTGGCTTTCTCTACCGATGACTGAAGTATTTGAATAGTTTCATCATATACTTTTAAAGGCACAGGAAAAGGATGCCCGTCCTTACCACCGTGTGCAAAAGAAAACCGGGCAGGATCAGTGAATCGTGTTGGGGTGCCATGGATAACTTCACTCACCAGCGCAAGCGATTGTATGGTGCGTGGGCCAACACCTTCTAACAGAAGCAGGGATTCAAAATCAGTTATATTGGAATTATACGCCAGGAAAATAATACTACCCAGCCTTTTTAAATTAACATTTTCAGCCCTCACTTCGTGATGCGCAGGCATTATGATCTTCTGAATTTCGGGCAGCATAATTTTCGGAGATTCTTTTGTAATGCTGAGTATACCCTTCTTCGTTGCCCCAGCATCGGTATCAGTCAGGTTCAATATTTCACCCTGATTTATACCATAAATAAATGTGTGTGGATTTTCACTAAAGCTTTTTAAATTTTTCGAATGCCAGTGATACCTTCTGGCCATAGAATTTGCTTCATTCATTCCTTGCTGAACAACAGCCCATTCGCCCTCTTTTGTTACCACAAACGTGTGCAGGTATATTTGAAACCCATCTTGTATGGCAGTATTGTCAACTTTAGCAGTAAGCTTGCTATATTTAACCAGTTCTGCACCCGGCAAACCTGTTTTATCAGATATTTTCAATAGCTCAGCTGGAGTTTGCCTTGAATATTTTCCTTTACCACCGCATATATAAATGCCTAATTCGTTAAACTTCGGATTCAGGGCCCGTTTTAAGGCGCCCATTACAGATGTTGTTATTCCAGAAGAATGCCAATCCATACCTAATACGCAACCAAACGCCTGGAACCAAAATGGGTCACTCAGTCGCGAAAGGACTTCCGACCTTCCGTATTCAGAAACAATAGATTCTACTATTGCTCCTCCTAACAAGCCCATACGCTCTGCCAGCCAGTAGGGTACTTTACCATAATGAAGTGGCAGATCGGCATAACGTTTAGCAGAGAAAAAAAGATTAGGCATATATAGAATTAACCAATACCCAATTTACGAATACTTTGGCTATTTATTGCAAAATTATTCGACTTAAAACTTAAATACGGAAATATTATCGCCCCTTAAAGAAGCTTATAATTCTACCGAGTAATCCTTTGCGTGCTTTAACATGCTCTTCTACCTTATCTTCCTTTACTGCTTTCTCTTCTGTATGAGTGGTATGAGGATGCGCAACTTTTTTAGGGTGAGGTGCGGCCATTGATTTTGGCTTTGGCGAACGGCGTACTTTACGCTTGCTTGTTGTATTTTGCTTATTCATAACGAAATGTCTTTAATTGGTTGTTTCTGAAAGTTGCGTCCGGCGTTTTATTTCTTACTTGCGCGTACCACAATTAAGATTATAATTATTACAACTATTGCTACAAGGAAAACACCAACGCCTACGCCTGCTTTAAAAATTCCTGTTGCTATGCTGCAGGAAGTCAGAAATGAAAAAAATAACGCCAGTGAAAATAGTTTTATGAAGTTTTTCATGATTTTTGTTTTTAACGGTTTCTTTCTTCTCGAATTAATTATGAAGCAAAAGTCTCCTTCTTAAGAAAAACATGCATTGCACAATCATAGAAATAAGTTGCATGATTTCCCTCTCTGTGAGGACAATAATGTGGCAAGGTAATTAACTCAGTCCTGCCAGAACTGTGTCACTTCCAATTGTGCGTATAGAAGATTTGAGATGATAAAATGTTCAATTATTGATGTGCCCGAAGAGAGACTCGAACTCTCAAGGATGTAACTCCAACGGCTTCTGAGACCGCAACGTTTACCAATTTCGCCATCCGGGCATACAATAATGCTGAATTTTGAATTATTAATTTTAAATGCTTGTGAATTGCAATTTCAATTTAAAATTCAAAACTTAACATTAAACATTATGAAGTGCCCGAAGCGAGACTCGAACTCGCACACCATTACTGGCGTCACCCCCTCAAAGTGATGCGTCTACCAATTTCGCCATCCGGGCATTTATAAGAACATGCTTAAAAAAGCAGGCTGCAAATATAAAAACAGATTGAACACCACAGTCAAATTTGTTTGGTGACCACATTTTCACGAAAAACCGCGCCTGCTCTTAACTTCTTCGTAGGCTTCCTGTATCTGCTTGAATTTCTCTTCCGAGGCCTTCCTGATATCTTCTCCCAGGTGGGTAACACGGTCGGGGTGGTTATCAAGCGCCATGCGCCTGTATGCTTTCTTTATCTCCTCATCGGTAGCATCGGGGCTAACGCCTAATATCTCGTAAGGCACATTGCTATTTACCTGGGCAGATCGGTTTGCAAACATGGCCCCTATCGACCTCATATCAACCTGGGAGATACCTAGTAGCATAGCTATTCGGGTTAAAACCTGCATTTCACCGTTCGATAAGCTACCATCGGCCATAGCCACTCCAAATAAATAATGCAATAGTTGCAGCCTGCCCTGGTATGCCATTTGATGCCCAAGTGGTATGCATACAGTTTCGAGCGGAACCCTCCTTTTAAGCATATCGCGTAAAACAAGCATGTACTCCTTGGTTTTATCGACCCCGAACTGGCGCACAAAAAAAGCTTTTACATAATCAAGCTCGGGCCTGGTAGTAACTCCATCACTCTGCATTACTGCAGCCGATAGTGATAACAGGCTCATATGAAAATCTCCTGTAGGATTGTGCCAGCCGCCACCGGTATTAGCACCCTGGCTTTTATCAGCATTGGCAGATGAAATGTACCCATCGAGTAACGAGCCCAGCAAAAAACCTGCTAATGCACCATCGAAATGGCCCATTAAGTAACCGAATATAGCTCCGAATATTTTACCCGAATTCCTTATCATAAACTAAAGAGCCACAAAAGTAAGCTTGTTTTGCCTAGCCCTTTCAACATTTCTTAAATTGCTATCTTTATGGTCTAAAACGCTTTATATGGAAAGTTTTGTACTGTTACTCGAAATACTATTACCTGCTATTGTTGTAGGTGCTGTTGCTTACCTAATTATCAGAAGCTATCTCAATTATGAGGAAGGCAGACAGTCGCTTGAAATAGAAAAATCGAAACAAGATATTATCTTCCCGGTTCGCATGCAGGCTTATGAAAGGATCACTCTTTTCCTGGAGCGTATTACGCCTGACAGTCTTGTACGCCGTGTGCTTAAAACCAATACCAGTGCTCGTCTTTTTCAAAGCGACCTTATTGCCATAATACGTAGTGAATACGAGCATAACATATCTCAACAAGTCTATCTAACAGCAAATTCCTGGAGCATGGTAAAAACCGCCACCGAAGAAACTATCAGGTTGGTAAACATTACAGGTTCTCAAATGCCTCCATCCGCAACTGCATCTGACTTGGCTGAACAAATTCTACATATTACCGCAAAGGTTAGCAAGTTCCCTACACAGGTTGCGCTTGAGCAGGTAAAGAAGGAATTTACCCAGTACTTTTTAAAGAGTACAACCTAAGCCGGTATTTTATGGTATTGCAACCATTTACTTTAGCTGATGTACCTGTTTTACAGGATTTGCAGCCGGAAGGATGGGATAACCTTACGCCCATATTTAATTACTATTTACGCTCTGATTTTTGCTATCCGCTTAAAATAGTCATCGACAATAAGGTAATTGGCACAGGCGTTTCTATAATACATGATGATGTTGCCTGGTTGGCGCACATTATTGTGCATAAGGACCATCGCAACAAGGGAGTTGGCCAACAAATAACTCAACATTTAATTAATAGCATACCCACCCATTGCAAAACCATTTACCTTATTGCAACCGATATGGGCGAACCGGTTTACAAAAAACTGGGCTTTATTGCCGAAGCCGATTATGCCTTTTTGAATAAAGGGAGCTTTGGAACCTTTACCTCATCCGATAACGTTACGCCTTTCGAAGCAAAACATGAAGCTGAGATACTTGCTATAGATAAGGCCGCTTCCGGAGAGAACAGAGCAATGCACTTTTCAGGGCACCTTCAGGATTCTTTTGTTTACGTGGTGAATGATAAAGTGGAAGGGTATTACCTGCCTGCATTCGGTAATGGCTTAATAGTAGCTATAAACCCTACTGCGGGTATTGAAATGATGAAGTTGCGAAGCAAAAAATCAGATACATTTATTTTGCCGAAAGACAATAAAGCCGCTGTAGATTGCCTGGTAAAAAACAACTACAACCTTTTTAGAATTGCAAAACGAATGCGGTTAGGTGCCGAAATACCATGGCAACCCAAAAATATTTACAACAGGGTAAGCGGACAGATAGGCTAATTAGTGCTTAGCGTGTATTTCTACTGAAGCGGTAACCGGCAATGGGTTATAATAGCTTCCTTTTTCTATCACCACATGCCAAAGCCCGTCATTAGGAATATCAAACTCCTGGGACTTACCTTCTACTAAACCACCACGGTAATTGAATGTTTTATGCTCTTTATACTGCTTATATTGGTAATCGCCAATGAGCAAAACACGTGTAGGCTCACTGATATGTACAACTACATGAGTACCCTTCTTGGCTTTAAAAACACGATGCAAATATTTCATAGCTACCTCCTAAAAAATTAGTTAAAAGCAATTTGTACAACAAAGAAAACAAAAATTCTTTAAATCTGCACGCCGCCCTTAACTTTATTCTCTTTAGGGTCACATTTTTTTTCGTAGCCCTGGTGATGGCACTTTACAGAATCGCCGGGGCAGCAATGTGGTGAAGGAGCAGGCTGGCAAAAGAAACCATTGTTAGGTGGCATGCCGTACATTTGCATCATCTCGTTCACCTGGTTCTGCAACATCTGCTGCATCTTATTAAAATCCATTACCCCATATTGTTGTACAAAAGGGTAATTACTATTATCAGGAGTATTTAAAGGCATGGTAAAGAACATCGAATTCATATCCATACCGTACTTGCGCATAATAGAGTCTACGTAAGCACTCTTGTGGCAGCACTTGCCCGAATAGATATAAGTATAGGTCGAATCGTAGCTAATAACGTTTCCGTTGGCGTCGGTCTGCTTGTGTACACTTATATGTAAGTTAGGATCAGTACCGGGCGCCTGCTGATTTTGCTCTTGTGCAAAAAGATTGCAAGACAAACTCGCCGACATGGCTGCTACAAATGCTAGTATGTAAGTCTTCGCTCTCATGTTTTCTATAATCCCCAACGCAAATATACTGCACACACAGGGTCTTATAGTTTCTTACCCCGTTAAAAAGTGTTAAACCAGCACCTAAATCAGTTAAAATAATACCTGTTCCAACAGGCACGGCTAAAGCTTTTATAGAAAGAAAAGCCCCCGAATACGGTCACAAATACTGCCGTTATAAAAAATGCAGCCATGTAAAACGACTGGTAATACTGAACTTCTTCCGGGCTATGGAACAATATGGCGGGGACCACAAAAACAATTGGCAAACCTATGATTGTCAAGCAAATAAGCAACGACCAGATACTACGCATCGGGAAGGCCAATATCTTCTTGGTCCAGCTTAAGCCTATGTTCCATTTATGTACCAGGTAATAATTATGTTCATCTAGCTGAACAAATATCAAAGGCTCATTATTAAGCCTTGGCGTTTTAAAGAAACTAACCGGTGCCACTACTTTTATTTTGCCGGTTTCCTTGCCCAATTCCTTTTCAACTCGCTCAATTATAGTCGATGCATGGCCAGGCAATTCTTTCATTTTAAATTGTTGTCCATCTAAAAAACGTAAGCGGTATTGTATGCAAATGTTCTTTATATCATCATCCGAAAAAACTTTGTTCTTATCTAACCCTGCAAAACCTTCTGGTAACCTACCTGGCTTAGCAGCATCGCGCAAACGCTTTACAATAAAATCATCCGGCGCGGTCCCCTTTTTTTTAGCTTCTTCAATTTGTTGCATAAGGTTATACACAGCCTGGGCATGTTTTTGGCGAGCCTTGAGCAGTTCAACTTCTATATCAACCGATGAAAACATATTATTTATTTGAGATGCAAAGATACACCAAATTCAGGTCGAGATTTAGATTAAGGTTGAGACTAAGGCTTAGTTTAAGTAAGGAAATAAGTATCCCCTATCCTCAATCTTAACCTCACCCTAAAACTATACATTTGCATTTTATTCTTTCATTATGTATACCAGCGAAAACACAATAAGGGTCCGTTATGCCGAAACCGACAGAATGGGTTATGTTTATTATGGCAATTATGCAGCTTATTTCGAAACTGGCCGTGTAGAGGCCTTACGTGCATTGGGCCTTAGTTACCGCGAAATGGAAGACAAAGGAATTATGCTTCCTGTATTATCGTACCAGATAAAATATTTTAAGCCTGCTTTTTTCGATGATACCCTTATAATAAAAACAACCTTGAAAGAATTACCCACCGGCACTCGCCTTTCATTCCACTACGAAATATGGAACGACAAGGGAATTCAAATAAACGAAGGCCAAACTACTCACGTATTTGTTAAGGTAGATGGTGGCAGGCCTATTACCGTACCTCAGGAGGTGATAGATAAGTTGGCGCCTTTCTTTAAGAATTAATTCTTAAGATATTATTCTTTCTATTAAAATTTGGGCGTTACCCTCGTTCCTTGGGTCGGGCTATTCGCTTTTACTCCACTCCGCCAACTGGCGGATGCGGGGTAACCGCTTCTATCTCTAACGTATTACATTCTTGTATTTTGTTTGACCTTAATAGTCATCGCATTTTCAGAATATTTTTCTAAATCGCTAAGTTCTTTATCTACCTTTTGTCTCCATAAATTCTGCCTTCTTCTCACAGTATCATAATCGCTTGCAATGTTAACTCTATATACCTTAAAACCTTGGGTATGATAAAAACTTACCGCACTGTCAAATTGTTCTTGCTCGATCCATGATTCCGCAGTCAGCTTATGGTTGAATTCTTCAATCTGGTCTTGAATCCAACTGGAATTCCTATTTGCAGCCTTAGAAATCAGAGGTTTAATTTTTTGTCTGAGCTTCCTTGCATAAACTTCTGTAATATCAAAATGTATCTGCTCATGTTCCAAGGCTTCTGTCTTAAAATTAGTATCCCACAAATGTGCAAACCATTTATATGAGAAATCCTTTAGAAATTCTGTTAATATAACAATCTTCAAAGAGTCTTGCCCTTTTACGGGAATTTCGTTATCAGCAATTTCGCTTGTTGTAACCGCCAAGTAATTTTTTGTAGTATCTGGGAGGCCTTGAAAGTCGTCCCACTTTAATTTGTAATCCTTTTTCCAATAGATAATATTCTCTCTTTTCCCCTTTTTATGGAACCCAAAAAGAAGAAAAACAAGGACGAATAGAATAAGTAGGATTGAATATCCCTTCATCCAATAAAGATAAGCTTTATATTATAAGTTCAAATAATCTTCTAATATGTCCTTAATATTCGGATACATGTTCTCCATGTAATTTTTTATTTGAGCCGGTTTTGCCCAAACAGCCTTTTCAATACCCTCCTCTTTTTGTGGTACAGGTTCTTTATCGAAGATGGTATTCATCACAAACCATTTACTATGCTTTAGCATAAACCAGCCTTCATCTTCGTAAATATGGTAACTCTTTGTTAGTGGACTTACAATACTTAAGCCTGATACTCCGCATTCTTCTTCTACCTCCCGCATAGCAGCCATCTCATCGGTCTCTTTCTTTTCCAGCTTTCCTTTTGGCAGGTCCCATTTCCCCTTGCGGAATATCAATAAATACTCTCCATTTGCATTCTGTACAAGTCCGCCAGCGGCCCCCACCTTTACAAACATCGACTTGAACTTGTTCCATAAACCCTTGGCATGGCCTTCCATCCAAATACTTTTAACCTTATCGTCATCCCTGAATTTTTCCCATTCCTGCCTTACGTTAAAAGTGCCGGTAAGCTTTTTGCTTATCTTTTTCTGAAGAACAGGTTGAATTTCAGAGCCAATACATATTAGCCTGTTATTATAATAAACTTTATACATTTGCATCATGATACAGAATAAGGATTCAGCCCGCAAAATTGCGGATTTTTTACTCCAAATCAAAGCAATAAAACTACAGCCCGACAAACCTTTTACCTGGTCGTCAGGCATTAAGTCACCTATATATTGCGATAACCGCAAAACGCTATCGTACCCTAAAATACGTACTTACCTGAGGCAGCAGTTTACCAGCGTAATACAGGAACAGTATGGCAAACCTGATGTAATTGCAGGTATTGCTACAGGGGGTATAGCTCACGGTGTTTTAGTAGCACAAGATATGGGCCTGCCATTTATTTACGTGCGCAGCGCAGCAAAATCTCATGGTACTGAAAAGCTGGTAGAAGGCGAATTTGAAGCAGGCCAATCGGTTGTACTTATAGAAGACTTAATATCTACCGGTGGCAGCAGCCTGAAAGCAGCTGAAGTATTGAGAGAAGAGAAATGCCTGATAAAAGGTATCGTATCTATCTTCGATTACAACTTAGGTATTGCTGAAGAGAACTTTAAGAAAGCTAAGATCAATATAACTTCACTTTGCGATTACAATACCTTAATTCAACGCGCACTAGAGAGTAACTATATTACCGATAAGGACCTTGCTCCGTTAGAAGAATGGGTGAAGAACCCTGAAGGCTGGAAAAAGTAAATTACTTTTTCGCTTTAGCTATTACTTCTCTATAAAGTGCTTCGTAAATAGGCAGTATGTTACGTATATCATACTTTTCAGCCTGTTTGTGCGCATTCTCTTTAAATTCTTCCAGCACTTTTTCATCGCCTAAAATGTGAATGGCATTTTTTGCCATGTCTTCAACATCGCCCACATTACTTAGCATACCCGAAAAACCTTGTTTGTTGATCTCAGGCAAGCCACCTGTGTTGGTAGATATAACAGGCACACGTGCAGCCATTGCCTCAAGTGCAGCCAGTCCAAAGCTTTCAGTTTCCGATGGCAACACAAATAAGTCTGCTACTGCCAATATACCATTAGGATCAACAATCTTACCAAGTGATAATATTTCAGCACAAGTATCTAATTCGCGGCAAAGCCTATCTATATTACTACGCTCCGGGCCATCACCTACTAATATTAATCTCGATGGTATTTTCTTACGAACAATATCAAACATTCTCAACACATCCTCTACCCTTTTTACCTTACGGAAGTTAGATACGTGCACTAATATCTTTTGCTTGTCTGATGCATACAATGACCTATCCTTCTTAGCCTTTACAAAATCGTATTGGTCGAGCTGAATGAAGTTAGGAATAACATGAATAACCTTCTTAGCAACGTTCCTGAAATAAAAATAAGTATCCTGCTTCAGGCTTTCCGATACTGCTGTTACTGCATCCGATTCATTTATAGCAAACGAAATAGCTGTTTCAAAAGAGGCATCTTTACCTACCAGTGTAATATCGGTACCGTGCAATGTAGTTATAAACGGCAGAGAAATATTTTCTGCTGCTAACATCTGCTTGGCCATATAGGCTGCCGATGCATGTGGTATTGCATAGTGAACATGTAACAGATCGAGCTTGTTGTATTTGGCAACCTCTACTATTTTATTGGCAAGGGCCAATTCATAAGGCGGATAATCAAATAACGGATAATCAGAAATTGTCACCTCGTGGTAAAATATGTTACCCGAAAAAACACTCAACCTTACCGGTTGGCTATAGGTTATAAAGTGAACATTATGGCCATTTTGGGCAAGCGCCTTGCCAAGTTCGGTGGCTACAACACCGCTACCGCCAAATGTAGGATAGCATACAATACCTATGTTCATATTATATAGTCGTTAGTCATTACTTTTTCATTAAGACGAATATTCTTCGAATTTCCTCTTAACGACCATTTATTGCGTTATACACTACCTGCATAATCTTAGTTCTAATACTAAGCTTTGCAAGCTTATTATCATCAGAACCCGATGCTACTCTGTTTGATAAAAATACGTAAACTAAATGATATTTAGGATCGACCCACGTATAGGTTCCGGTAAACCCATAATGCCCATAACTTTCGGCCGATGCCGATGCACAGGCTGGACTTTCTTTAGTGGTGTCGGTCTCCGGTTTATCAAAACCTAATCCGCGACGGTTACCTTTATCGCAATACACACACGATGTAAATAATTTTACTGTCGCGCTATCTAAATACCGAACGCCACCATACTTACCATAGTTCAAATACATCTGCATAAGTACTGCTAAGTCGTTAGCATCACTAAATAAACCGGCATTACCGGCAACACCGCCCAGCATAGCCGCAGACTGATCGTGTACGTATCCCCTTAATAATTGCTTACGGAAAACACTATCATACTCTGTTGGAATGATGCGTGATTTAGAAATATGGTATAGCGGATGATAGCCCATAGTTTGTAAACCTAAAGGTAGATAAAAGTTCTTCTGCACATAAGTATCAAAAGGTATACCACTAATGTTACTCATTATGTTAGCGAGTAGTATAAATCCAAGGTCGCTGTATTTGTAAACAGGCTTCTTATCTACGGGCGATCTTAAAATCTCAGCAATAATGCTGTCCTTATAATCTTTACGGATGAACATGTTTGCTGCAACAGGGTAAGGATATTGAGCAGAAGAATCAGTGCTATATATTCCCGGCCTCAAGCTTTTGCCAACCATAGTCTCTTTCCAGAAGAAGATAGATGCAGGTAAACCGGCCTGGTGCACCAATATATCTTCAATCACCATTTTCTTTTTATTGCTCTTGGCCGCAGATGGCATTAGTACAGGCAATGCAGAGCCTAATAACATTTTGTTTTGGTAATATATTTTCATGAAGGCAAGTGTAGTAGCGGCAACCTTAGTGATGGACGCAAGATCATACACATCATTCAACTTTACATGATTGGTATCCCTATAATTCTGGTAACCGAACGCTTTATCATAAATTACCTTACCGTCTTTTGCAACCAACACCACACAACCTGGGTAAGCATGCTGTTGTATGCCATAGTTAGCCAGTGAATCAATTGCTTTTAGTTTATCTGCATTAATGCCATCTTCTTCAGGTACTGTGTATTCCATACGAGTTGGCTTGGTAACCATGCCATACCCACGTTGATAGAATAGTGAAGCGGTAACAGGTAATTTACCATGCACTCCAATTCCACCAAATATCATTTGTGCGGCGTAGTCTTCGGTATAAGGGGTATCTTGATAAGACATACTAAGTGCAATGGCTTTTCTTACGGCAGGCAAGTAATTAAGAATATAAGGGTCAGAAAAGAAATTCAATACAGTTGGATAATTATGAATTACCGTATCGAGCAGCTTAATGGCTTCGTGGCTAATACCAAATGTGTCTTGCGGATGCAATTTGGTATGGTTAACACCTACTATTACCATATTGAATGCTTTCAGTTTTTGATACACTACTCCAATAATACTGTCGTTGGTATTAAATGGAATATCGAAATGGGTAACATTCGCATAATCGTTCATACGTGTTTGAAATGCATCAACAGATGTATCGCCAATTACTAAGGATGCAATACGCAAGGTATCTAATCTCTTAAATGGTAAAATCTGACTGATGTTGCTAAGTAGCGTAATAGTGTTCTTGGCAAAATCGCGGTTAATGATATCAGCTTGACGGGTATTCAGATCTTTTACAAGATTAGTAAGTACAATAGGTTTGTAATGATTCAAACCTGCCCATGCTTTTGCCATTAATATTTTACGGCAACGCGCATCTATCTCTTCTTGTGTAATTTCTTTTTTCTTTATTGCCTTCTTTATCTCCTCAATTGCCTTAGGTACATTTTGTGAAAAGAGCAACACATCGTTACCGGCTAACAGCGCTTTTACATCTACAATACCGGGAGCGTAGTACTTCGCCACGCCCTGCATATTCAACGCATCGGTATAAATAAGTCCTTTGAACGCTAATTGTTGTTTTAATAAGCTATCTACAATTTTAGGTGATAGTGTAGAGGCTCTGTTCTTAGTAGAATCAAGCGAAGGAATATACAGGTGAGCTACCATTACACTGCTCAATCCTTTTTTGAATAATTGCATGAATGGATACAACTCCAACGTATCTAGCCTTGCAACCGGGTAATCGACAATAGGTAATGAAAGATGTGAATCTGTCTTAGTATCACCATGGCCGGGGAAGTGTTTGCCACAAGCCAATACATGCTCGTTTTGCAAGCCCTGCATATAAGCCAGGCCCATATCGGTAACGCGCATTTTATCTTCTCCGAAAGAGCGCATACCAATTACAGGGTTCTCGGGGTTATCATTAATATCTATAACCGGAGCAAAATCTTCCTGTACCCCAAGACGCTTGCATTCACGTGCTAACTCAACGGCCATTCTGTAAACCAACGAATCATCGTGCATGGCCCCCATGGTCATTTGAAAAGGGAAACGAGGCACACTATCCAAGCGCATAGCCAATCCCCATTCTGCATCCATACCAATCAGTAGTGGCACCTTCGACATGGACTGATAGCTATTAGTAAGTTCAGCTTGTGAAACGGGACCACCTTTAAAAAATATCAATCCACCAATTTCCTGTTCTTGTATCAGTTTGGTTACTTCCTCTACATTCTTTTTATGCGCGGTATCAGAATAGGCTGCCACCATAAATAATTGCCCAATACGCTCTTCAGGAGTTAGTTTGCTCATCACCGAATCAGCCCATTGTTCATAAGGCTTTTGGTAAAAAGGAACATTATTTTGTGCTATTGCAGACTGGATAAAAAAAAGAAAAGCAGCCCACCTAAATC
>JABDHI010000042.1 GCA_013285655.1 Bacteroidota bacterium | reverse complement strand
TTAATTTTCATGGTAGAAATAAAATGGACCTAGATGGTGCAATTAATATCAAAAGCTTCAAGATAATCTGCCACCTTGCGTATAAACCTTCCTCCCAAAGCTCCATCAACCACGCGGTGGTCATACGAAAGTGAAAGGAACATCATATGCCTGATAGCAATTACATCTCCGTGAGGGGTTTCAACAACAACAGGTTTCTTTTTAATAGCGCCGGTTGCAAGTATAGCAACCTGTGGTTGGTTAATAATTGGTGTACCCATTATATTACCAAACGAACCTACGTTGGTAAGCGTAAATGTGCCACCACTGGTTTCATCCGGTACAAGCTTATTGATACGTGCGCGGTTAGCCAAATCGTTAACAGTTTTGGTTAAGCCCAGTAGATTCTTTTGGTCAGCAGCACGTATAACGGGCACAATTAAGTTACCTGAAGGTAGCGCAACAGCCATACCAATATTAATATCCTTGTGGCGTATAATGCGTGTTCCGTCAACTGAAACGTTGATAAGAGGGAAGTCTTTTATTGTCTTTACTACTGCTTCAATAAATACAGGAGTAAAAGTTATCTTTTCGCCTTCACGCTTTTCGAATGAACCTTTTATCTTGTCTCTCCACATTACCATATTGGTAACGTCGGCTTCAACAAAAGAAGTAACGTGTGGTGAAACATGTTTCGACATAACCATGTGCTCAGCAATAAGCTTACGCATACGATCCATTTCTATCACCTCATCATTCGGGCCAACTATAAGCGGCTTTGCTTGTGGCATTGCACCGTTGGTTTTTGCTTGCGGAGCAGGTTTCTCAGTTTCTACCAAAACAGTTTGTGCCACTTCTGCACCGTTTCCGTTCCTGTTTGGCAGGTAAGCCATAATATCATTTTTGGTAACGCGGCCTTCTTTACCGCTACCTTGTATGTTCTCTAGTTCTACAACACCAATACCTTCTTGCTTGGCAATACTCCTAACTAAAGGAGAATAAAATTTGCCGGCTGAAGAAAAACGGCCAACTGGGCCTGCGTTCTCAGCAGCAACCTTAACTGCAGGAGCCGGTGTAGCAGCTTTCTTTACTTCAGGTGCAGCAGCCGGAGCTGAAGGGGCAGGGGCATTAATTGTCGCTCCTGTCGATAACATGGCAATAGGTTTCCCTACAGGCACCACATCACCTTCTTTACAAAGTTTCTTTACTAATACACCGTCACTTGGTGCAGGTATCTCAGAATCAACTTTATCAGTAGCAATTTCAACTATAGTTTCATCAGCTTTTACCTTGTCACCTTCGTTCTTTACCCATTTAATAATGGTAGCTTCGGTAACACTTTCTCCCATTTTGGGCATCAATATCTCAGTCTGCGACATAACCTATCTATTTTGCAATCATGCAAAAATAAGGTTTTATTTGAAACAGCCTGTTTTTAGTGTGGTAATGCCCTGTTCAACCATATTTAATGTGCTTTTTGGTTTTTTTATAGGCCTTGCTACCTATGAATAAAAAAATATTACTTTTGGCTTCATATTTACGTACTTCATAAGGTATGCTCAAAATGAAAAAAAACTTCTTACTTACTTCGGCTTCCGGTGTTGTTGTAACTGTTTTATTACTAAGCAGTTGTAAAAACAATAACCAGAATGCTGAAAAGGCGTTACAAGCCAATATTCCTAAGGTAGATAGCAACAATGCTACCCTTTTAAGGATCAATAACCAGATATTCAGTATACCTTCTCCGATACAAACAGCCCTTTTGGTTAAAAAAAGCGGCTATGCTTATAACAAGCAGATTCTAAATCCGGCTGATAATTACTCGAAATACGATACTAAGTACAAAAAAGCGTTGAATTTGGGCATTTATGGCGCCGATTTAGGCTACATTTCATTATACGACCAAACTCAGGATGCGCTTATGTATTTAGCATCTATAGAAAAACTGGCTACCGATATTGGTATAGCCGATATGTTCAATGCGGGTTTAGTAAAAAGGTTCCAGCAAAACATGGGCAAACAGGATTCACTTTTATCAATGGTGTCTCAGGCTTTTGCTCGTAGCGATGCTTATTTTAAGGACAACAAACAGAACGATATAAGCTCACTTGTTTTGGTAGGCGGTTGGATTGAGTCGCTTTACTTTGCTGTTCAGGCAAACACCAACCCTCAGGCAAACCCGAAAGATATTCAACGCCGTATTGCAGAACAAAAAATATCGTTGGTTAATTTGGTTAAAATGTTACAGCCATATAAGGATCGCCCTGAGTGCGCAAAACTTATAAAGGATCTGTCGGACCTTTCGACAATTTTTGATGATGTAACTTTCGTGTACAACTATATTCCTCCTACAGTTGATGTAAAGAACCACCTAACAAATATTAACAGTACAAGTGATGTGAAGTTTGAGAATAGCGGAGACCTAAAGATCATCTCAGACAAAATAATTGCTATACGTAATCAAATTGCAGGATAGGCATGAAAAAGACTATAACACTTTTATCTATAATTTGCGGAGTAATGTTCTCTTGCATATCGGCAAGTGCACAATGCGATAGTATTGCTACGGCTTGCGCAAAAAGGAATATAGATCCATCATTTATTTCAGACGGGCAACAGTACCGCGCATTATTAGTCAATGCCGACGAAACTGCCGAGTTCCACGTTACATTTTATGGTGGTACTATTTACCGTTTGGCTGCTTGCAGTGGCATGACTGATGGTAACCTGATATTTACCATTTACGATTCGCAGCGTAATATACTATTCACCAACAGCCAATATCAAAATGCACCTTATTGGGATTTTTCAATAAAGTCTACTGTAGATTGCATTATTGATGCCCAATTGAATCCTACTACCAATGCGGGATCGGGTTGCGCGGTTATTCTAATAGGGTTTAAACAACAGTAAGCCTTTTTTATGGAGCTTGTTTTTGCTACACACAACAATCACAAAGTAGCTGAAATAAAACCATTGATTCCTTCTTCTATTCAGGTTAAAACATTAACCGAGATAGGCATTACCGAAGAGATACCCGAAACAGCAGACACCATTGAAGGTAATGCTTTACTTAAAGTAAGGTTTATATACGAAAGACTTAAATGCAATTGCTTTGCCGACGATACCGGGCTTGAAGTAGCAGCCATAAATGGGGAGCCGGGTGTATATTCTGCACGCTATGCAGGCGAAGGTAAGAGTGCTGCTGATAATATTGAAAAGCTATTAGGTAAATTAAAAAACGCTCCTAATCGCACCGCTAAATTCAGGACCGTTATTGCTGCAATACTTGATGGCAAAGAATATACTTTCGAAGGTACCGTACATGGCCTAATATCTGAAATGAGATTAGGTGAAAAGGGCTTTGGTTACGACCCCATTTTTGTGCCGGATGGATACATGGTATCGTTTGCGCAAATGACCATGGAAGAAAAGAACCGCATTAGCCATCGCGGATTGGCAGTGAAAAAGTTTGCGGAATTTCTTACAGCTAAATACTAATTATTCTTCAGGTTCTGTTCCCACTTCCAGGCCGATGACATCATTTCATCGAGATTGTGTTTAGGAGTCCAACCCAGTGTTTTCTGCACCAAGGTCATATCTGAATAGATGGCTACCACATCACCAGGGCGACGAGGACCGATTCGGTAATTCAATTTTGCACCGCTTACCTTTTCAAAAGTATTTATCATCTCCATCACACTAATACCATTACCCGTTCCCAGGTTGAGAATAGAAAATTGTGGTGCGTTTTTTTCTTTATCTAAATATTTCAACGCGCTGATATGCGCTTCTGCAATATCGCATACATGTATATAATCGCGCACGCACGTTCCATCACGTGTTGGATAATCATTACCAAAAACTGTTGCACTTCGTTATTTCAACCCGGTTGGTGCGCACCGTTCAGGCAAAATAGGCGAAGTGCCTGTGCAAAGACCGAACAACCTGGTGCCAATGATCACTCAAACTGCAATTGGCAAACAAAAAGAAGTAACAGTTTTTACGGTTGGGGTTACTTTGGCAAAGTTGCTTAGTATTTCTTCCCCAATTTGCTTGGTGAAACCATAAGGAGACTCAGCTTTGCTCATTGGGGTGCTTTCGTCTACGGGTAACTTGTCAATGTTGCCATAAACCGAACAGGAAGATGAGAATATAAAATGCGGTACTTTAAATTCCTTTGCTAAAGCAAGCATATTAACCAACGATTCAAGATTGTTGTGGTAGTATAAAAGAGGCTGATCAACAGATTCCGGTACTGATTTAAACGCAGCAAAGTGTATGATGCCCGCAATGTCGGGGTTCTTTTCGAAAATTACGCGAGCGGCTTTTGCGTCACACAAATCAACTGCATAATTGATTACTTCTTTCCCTGTTATTTCCTTAATTCTGTCGAAGGTTGCCGATGATGAGTTTGAGTAATTATCGGCTGAGATGGGTTGCCAATCGGTATTCTCAAGCATTTCGATTATAGTGTGTGAGCCTATATACCCAGCACCACCAGTTATGAGGATTTTTTTCATAAACACAAAGTTATTTTATTTTGTAACCCCATGATGATATACCCACTTTAGCTTTTATCATGATGGTCATATAAACATTCCATACTATAATACTACCAGCTACGGCAATAGCTGAACCTGTTACGCCCCAATGCGGTGTAAGTATAAGGTTTAGTGCAACAGTCATGGTCATGCTTAATACAGTTGCAATGGTATTATACCGCTCGTGCCCTGTCATAACTGATATAAGGCCAACCGGTCCGCATGATATGCTGAACAATTGGGCAACACACATGATAATAAGTGCCAATTGCCCATCTCCAAAATCTTTACCGAAATATAACATGATCCACTTGCTGAAGATTATAATAAGAATGCCTGCCGGTAACGAAAGTGCCATGACCCAGCGGACAGTTTTGGTGATCATTTTCTGTAAGCCCACTTTATCGTTTAACGAATTCATACGCGAAATGCTTGGTGCAATAATGGTATTCATTACAGAAAGAAAGAAGTAAAGTGTAAGTGCAATTTTATGGGCTATGCCAAAAATACCAACCTGGGCTGCATTAGTAATAAAACCAAGCATTAATAGATCTAATCTTGCATCAAGACTCAGTATTCCGTTTAATAGTGAAAGAGAGCCGAAACCACTCCACCATTTTTTTTTGTCGTACTCGGGTTCAATACCTTTCAATTCTATGGTCTTGTAAAACATAACCGATGCATAAGCAAGGCCGGCTGCAAAAGCAATTATATTGATATAAATTACGGTATACACTCCAAAGCTGCTTGAAAAATAATAGCTCCAAACTAGCAGGAGTAAAAATACGCCTGGGCGTATGAGGTTGTCAGAAATTTGCGACAACACAATCTTGTGCATACCTTTTAAGGATGAAGTGTAATAGTTCATCAAGCCATAAAATGGTATTACGGCGGATGCAATGAGTATAGGCACTGTGTAACTGTTGTGCGGAGAAAAGTAAGTAACTGAAGCTAGTATTACAGCGAGTAATATACAAGCTGGTATTGCCAGTTTTACCGACCAGTGGTGCAGGCCTTTTAATAAGCCCGGCGAGTTAAGTGTTATAATATGCGGCATTTCCCTAACCATAAGTACACCTAAGCCGAACGAAACCAGATTTACCAGTGGAAAAACTGCTGAAAAGGCAAAGGTGAATATTCCGTAACCGGTGGCACCAAGGCCACGAGCCATTATAAAATTGGTTATAAGCCCAATTAGTATAGCCGTCGATTGTATAGCGAAAGAAGGTATAACCACACTGACAAGTTTCTTTCGGTCTCCTTCATTTTTGAAGAAACTTTCAAGAAACCTGTTTAGGAACTGCATACATCGGTAATTTTACGCATTATAGGTTTGGCTTTGCAAAGTAATCATTAAAATTGTACAAAATCTTGTTAATCTGCGTTATTGCTAAATGCTTAACATATACTAATGAACGATAAACGGCTGCAAGTATTATATATATCATCGTGGTACCCTAATAAAAACAGGCCCATGCTTGGTATATTTGTAAAAAGGCATGCCATGGCAGTGGCTGAGGTTGCTGATGTGGCTTCGTTGTTTGTATATCCGGGTGACCAAGACGGCATAGAGGAAACCGAAGAAAATGGAGTGTACACAATAAAACTTACTTATAAAAGAGTAAAAAACTCCATCCCTGTTATATCGGCCATAATGAAATTGAAAAAATACAATGATGCATGGCTAAAGGCTGTTAATCTTTATGAGAAGAAAAGAGGCAGGCCGGATATTGTTAACCTGAATGTAATAGTGCCAGCGGGGAATGTGGCTATGTATCTGAAACGGAAATGGAATGTACCCTATATTATTACTGAACATTGGACAGGTTATTTTCCGGAAGATGGAAGATATAAAGGCACTTTAATTAAAACGCTTACCCAGCGTGCTGTGCAGAGTGCTTCGGCAGTTGTTACGGTATCGAATGATTTGAAGAATCAAATGCTGAAGTGCGGCCTTAATAATGACTACACCGTTATTTCGAATGTGGTAGATACTGACATATTTACTATTAATAAAACTAAAGTCGCAGACGGTAAGATTCGTTTTATTCACGTTTCTTCATTAGATGATGCCCAAAAGAACGTATCAGGCATAATAAAAGTGTTTAAAAAATTCCACGGAACACATCCTGATTCTGAATTAACTATTGTGGGTAATGGAGATGAGAAAGCAAAGTTGGAAGGGCTAAACAAGTCCTTAGGACTGGTGGATGCGGTTCACTTTGTAGGTGCTAAGACCCAAAATGAATTAGTAGGTCTATTACAGAATGCAACGGCATTTGTATTGTTTAGCAATTACGAAACCCAGGCTATTGTTCTTTTAGAAGCATTGTGCTGTGGTATACCTGTTATTGCTACAAAGGCTGGCGGCATTTCGGAATATGTGAATGAAAAGAATGGTATATTGATTGATGTAAAAAGCGAAGACCAATTGTTTAATGCAATGGAGGTGGTGGCGAATGATAAAAGTAGATTTGGAAATGCTGAAGATATACGAGCATCAGTAGTTCATAAGGTAAATGCAAAGTCGATTGCTAACCAGTTTTTAGATGTGTATAATAAAGTGTTAAACAGGCGTTAGTAATATATGTGCGGAATAGCAGGCATAGTTAGATTTAATAATTCATCAGTTAATGCTGTTAAAGCAGTTCGAAGGATGAATGATGCTATTAAGCATCGTGGTCCTGATGGAGATGGGTATCTTATTATCGATGGGAATAAAGTAACTTCTGCTTTCGGTAACGATACACCAAGTACAATTATTGAATCAGGTATTTTGCATAAGCCTACCGTATCGATCGGTAACATTGAGAATGCAGATGCTATATTGGCTCACCGCAGGCTAAGTATTATTGATGTTCAGCCCACCGGCTACCAGCCTATGTGCAATATTGAGAAGAGTCTGTGGATTGTGCACAATGGCGAAATATATAATTACAAAGAATTACGGGAAGACCTTTCCAAGCTTGGTTATAGATTTCATACACACTCCGATACTGAAGTTATACTTGCTGCATACAAACAATGGGGAGCCGATTGTGTGAATCACTTTAACGGCATGTGGGCCTTTGTTATTTACGATAAAGCAAACCAAAAGTTGTTTGTAAGCCGTGATAGGTTTGGGGTTAAGCCATTTTATTATGTGCATAATGCTTCTTGCTTTGCTTTTGCATCTGAACAAAAAGCTTTGCTGGCAGGCGGAGTAGTTGAATTTAAGCCAAATGCTTCAGCCATATTCGACTATTGGATATACTCAAATATGGAAAGACAAGAGGAGGGTATGTTCTCGGGTATTGTAGAGTTACTTCCTGCACACAACTTAACTATAAACCTAAAAACAGGCGAGCTTAAAAAGCAGAAGTATTATACGTTGCCATATTCGAAAGAGTATGACAACAATACGTTTGATGAAAAGCAAAGCGTAGAGAAAATACGGTCATTAGTTGATGATGCAGTAAGGTTACGATTAAGATCAGATGTAGAAGTTGGTTCATGCTTGAGCGGCGGTATTGATAGTTCAAGTATTGTGAGTTTGATACATAATAGCAACCACAGCGCTCTTAATACGTTTACGGTAGCATTTGATGATAAGAGAATTGATGAGGGCCATTGGGCCGAAATTATTTCTAAGCATACGCAGTCGAATGCGCATGTTGTAAAACCAAATTCTGCTGAACTATTAGGTGATTTAAAGAATCTGATTTATTGCCAGGACATACCTATTTGGAGTACCAGTACTTATGCGCAATACAGGGTGATGCAGTTAATAAAGGAAACCGGCATAAAAGTTGTACTTGATGGCCAAGGGGGTGATGAATTGTTTGCAGGATATGAGTCATATTACTTTTACTATTTGCAGGACATATTAAATACTTATGGTGTTTCTTCGTTTATAAAGGCTTCAAAGGAAATTCAAAAACTGGTGCCATCGTTGAAACAGTATTTCAAGCAAATGGTGCTTAAAGAGTATCTGTTCAGGTTACCAGTTAAACAACAACTTACTGCAAGGCTCTCTATTCATAATGAGTTGAAGTATCTCAATCGCGATTTCCTGAACCAGCATGTATCTCAACTTGATGAGAAACCCAGAGTGGCAGAATCAGTGAACGAAGCATTGAGTAATGACTTTAACAATAGTTTGTTGAAGAGCTATTTGAAATGTGAAGACCGTTGCTCTATGTGGCATTCGGTAGAATCACGTACCCCGTTCTCTGATGACATTAAGCTTATTGAATATGTGTTCTCCATCCCTTCGAAGTATAAGATACAAGGCGGCAAACTAAAGCCCTTGTTGCGTGAAGCTATGAGAGGTATAGTACCGCAACAGGTCCTCGACCGTAAAGATAAGAAGGGATATATGACCCCCGGCCCTACCTGGATAGCTGATATACACAAAGACCTGCGTTACATATTTGATAATCCGGTATTGGATGATTTTATGGATAGAAAGAAGATACTACAGGATTATGACAAGCTTTTCAATAACCCAAACAAGCCAGATAACAACCGTATTTTTAAGCTGATAGCTTTTCCGCTGTGGCTTACTATATTTTCTGAGAAGCAGCCTCTACCTTAAGGCACTCGAGCAGCATGCTCAATTTCCCTTTCAACTCCTTGCGGTGAACAATAGCATCTAAAAAGCCATGTTCTAAAAGGAACTCAGCAGTTTGGAAACCTTTAGGCAAGTCTTTACGAATAGTTTCTTTTACTACACGTGGCCCGGCAAAACCAATAAGCGCGCCTGGTTCTGAAATGTTAAGGTCGCCGAGCATAGCGAAGGATGCAGTAACACCTCCCGTGGTAGGGTCGGTAAGTAATGAAATATAAGGCAGCTTGGCCTCTGCAAGCATGGTGAGCTTAGCCGAAGTTTTGGCCATTTGCATTAATGAAAAAGCAGCTTCCATCATACGTGCGCCACCCGATTTAGAGATGATGATGAGCGGGCACTTATGTTCTAAGCAACGATCAACAGCTTGTGAAATTTTTTCTCCAACTACCGAACCCATCGAACCACCAACAAAGGTAAAGTCCATACAAGCTATAACTACTTTTGCTTTATTCATCTTACCCTCTGCAGCACGCATCGCGTCATTCAAATGGGTCTTTTCCTGCGATGCAGCTAACCTGTCGATGTATGGCTTGGTATCAACAAAATGTAAAGGATCGGTTGGCTTTATGTTCTTGGCAATTTCCGTGAACTTATCATCGAACAAAATATGGAAATACTCTTCCGAGCCTATTTTCTCATGGTAGTCGCATTTCGGACACACCAACATATTCGCCAAATGTTCCTCGGAAGGAATAATGTTTTTACACGACGGGCATTTATACCAAAGCCCCTCCGGAGTTTCTTTCTTTTCGCGAGTAGAGGTGGTAATACCTTCTTTTATGCGTTTAAACCAATTACTATTCATTGTTAATGAAGAAGGGGTTTCCGGTGCCATTAATTAAGCAAGATCAATTTCTTTGCTCAGGTAAACGTCTTGTATGGTATTTAAAAGTTCAATACCATCTTTCATCGGTTTCTGAAATGCCTTACGGCCCGATATCAAGCCTTGTCCGCCTGCGCGTTTATTAATAACTGCGGTTGCTACTGCTTCCGAAAGATCTGATGCACCTTTCGATTCTCCGCCTGAGTTAATTAACCCGAACCTGCCCATATAGCAATTAGCTACCTGGTAACGGCAAAGGTCGATAGGGTGTGGTGAAGTAAGCTTATCATAAACTATTGGGCTGGTCTTTCCAAAGTTAATGGCGGTATAACCACCATTATTGGTAGGCAGTTTTTGTTTAATAATATCGGCCTGTATAGTTACACCAAGGTGGTTAGCCTGACCAGTTAAGTCAGCTGCAGCGTGGTAGTCAACGCCATCTTTTTTAAATCCGTTGTTCCTTAAATAACACCATAATATAGTACCCATACCCAATTGGTGAGCCAGTTCAAATGCCTGAGCCACTTCCTGCAATTGGCGGGTCGATTCTTCTGAACCGAAATAAATAGTAGCGCCTACAGCAACAGCGCCCATTTCCCATGCACTTTCTACAGTGCCATACATAACCTGGTCGAACTTGTTAGGGTAGGTTAGCATTTCGCTGTGGTTGATCTTTACTATAAAAGGTATTTTGTGGGCATACTTACGAGATACTGATGCTAATACCCCGAAGGTAGAAGCAACTGCATTGCAACCGCCCTCAATAGCTAATTTTACAATATTCTCTGAGTCGAAATAAATAGGGTTTGGAGCGAAAGAAGCACCCGCTGAGTGCTCAATGCCCTGGTCGACCGGTAGTATAGATACATAACCGGTATTAGCCAAGCGGCCATGGCCATAAATGCTTTGTAAGCTCCTTAAAACCTGTATGTTGCGGTTAGAGCCACCGAACGAACGGTCCACAAAATCAGGGCCCGGATGGTGTATTTGTTCCTTGGTAATGGTTTTGCTCTTATGTGTCAATAAACTGTCGGCGTCTTTGCCCAGTAATTCAGTTATTTTCTTTAGCGACATACTGCTGTAGTTTTAAGTTTTAAGGGTGCAAATATAATCGAATACTACTAACGTGAAGCCTACATTCGTATTTTGGCTTTTGGGTGTTGATTATTTCATTAATAACCAATGTGTTAATGCACTTTTAGTAGTGTCTGATAAATGTCGGAAAGTGACGGTTTCTGTCGGTATATAATTTTTTATCTCTCAGTATAAAATAGGAATCGAGTTTTATAGAGATAAGCAAGGTAGGTATCAACTTTATTCATCTAATACAAAATTAGCGCGGATAAGTTCAATTGCATTTAAAAATGCAGCATACTTTTCAACCACTTGTGCGTGAGTGGAAAAGTAAAACGCGTTAACGATCTTTAGGCGACCATATTATGGATTTTTGTGGCTCATTATAAGCGCACTTTAACTTTTCATTTATCCAGTTCGCCGAAAAAACACTAACGTTTTGATTTTTCAGGGGTTACTTAGCATCCTAATTCGATTGTTAACTCCATTAATAAAATGATCATGAAAAAGATTTTCGTTCTTATACTAACAATACTCTCTTTAGCGGGAGTAGAAAAAACACAGGCACAGGTGGCGGTGTCAATTACTGTGGCACCACCAGAGTTTCCTGTTTATGTACAACCCATTTGCCCTGCAGATGGTTATATATGGACACCCGGTTACTGGGCCTACGACGATGATGGTTACTATTGGGTACCGGGTGTTTGGGTAGAGCCACCAACAATTGGTTTTTTATGGACTCCTTGTTATTGGGGTTTCGATAATGGCGTATATATATGGCATGCCGGCTATTGGGGCGAACATGTAGGCTTTTATGGAGGCATAAATTACGGATATGGTTATGGCGGCCATGGTTATGATGGCGGAAGATGGGAAGGCGGCCACTTTAGGTACAACACAGCGGTAAGCCATGTTGACCCCAGCCGCGTTCACAATACATATGAAGATAAATCGGTAGCGCGTGGCCCTGGCCGTGCAAGTTTTAACGGCCGTGGTGGAGTAGAAGCCCAGCCTACTGCCGAGGAACGCACTGCAGCAAACGAAAGGCATGTTGAGCCAACCTCATCACAACAATCTCACCAGCATACTGCAAGCGCCAGTAAAGAACAACACGTATCTGCCAATCATGGTAAGCCAAGTGTGTTGGCTAATAGCACGGTTGGTGGCAAAAAATTTGATGCAAGCGGACATTCAGTAGCAGCGGGTAGCCATGCTACAACGCATACTACCGTACCTGCACATACGGCTCAATCGCATACAACAATGCATAATGCCCCTGCACAACACCAGGCTCCTGCGCAACACACGGCACCACAGCACCAAGCCCCACAGCACCAGGCACCAATGCAACATCAAGCACCGGCTCAACACCAAGCCTCTGCTCATCAAGCACCACAACACCAAGCGCCAATGCAGCATCAAGCTCCAGCACAACATCAGGCTCCGCCAAAACGCGAAGCACCACAACAACGCCAGGAGCCAATGCAACATCAAGCACCAGTTCAACATCAGGCTCCGCCTCCACGCGAACCTGCCCCACAAATGGGACACCCTGAAGGTGGCCATGGTGGAGAAAAAAGATAGTTTGTAATCTAAAACCCCAGCTAAATCCTCCCTTCCCCATAAGGGAGGGTTTAGTTTTTTTAGGCTCTATAGAAGCGTATTGTAAAATGTGTAATTACAATAGAACTCTTAAATTTGGAGCATGAGAGTACCACTTACAATACTATCTTTTTTTATAACGCTTGCTACTTTTGCCCAGCAAACGACGCATGATAGTGCCAAGAGTAAGGTGCAAAAATCGTACCACCTTTCTCATTTAAAGAAAGAGTTAGTGGGTACTTGGTATAAGGGAATGTGCAGTGGGGCGGAGGTATATGCTAATACTTTTTCTTTCTATGCCGATGGAACTTTTAAATACGGATTGGATGCGACAACTCCGAATCCTTTATCTACAATTAATGGTAGGTATGAAATAATTAGTGATACTGGTAATAGTTTTGTTCTGAGATTAAAGGTGACCTCTATTACGATAAATACAGAATATACTATTGATGCGGGTGGGAATGCACCTGAACCTGGTATTTTTGGTTATAATGGATGGCATCCCAAAACTATACTTCAAAAGGATAGTACTTTCCATGACCATATTCTTAAAATATTTAAGACTGTAAAAGCTAATAACGATGCCGATTTTGCATGCCCTAGTATACAAATAGATTTATTGGAGATGTATTATAAAATATCAGATAATAAAGGGTATGAGCAAAAATAAGATAAGCCTTTTTTTTATTGTATGCTCCGTTTTCTATAATACATTATTCGCTCAATCTAGGTTACCCATACCCGCCTTACCTTCCACCGAAGTTTATTTAATAGACATTCAGAAAAAGGGAGATGTTTTTAGTTTGGCAGATAGTTCAGTTACCGATATAAGTAATAACAAAAGCTACGATAATCAACCTGTTTTTATTGAGAAACTAAATTCAATAGCCTATGTAAGTGAGCGAAATAATAAGGCGACCGATGTTTATTTGTATGATATAAAAACAAAAGAAACAAAACAGTTTACCAATAATACTGAAGCAGAATATTCGCCCAAACTAACGCCTGATGGTAAATACATTTCGGTAGTGAAGGGTGCTGAACAGAATTTAACCAGAGTATCATTGGATGGTTCGGTAACAGAAAAGATTTATACCTGCAAAGATTCTATTGGGTATTACTGCTGGTTAAATGAAAATGAAATAGCGGCTGTGGTGTTAAGTAACCCAGTTTCACTTAAACGGATAAACATAACAGATAAAACTGAAAAATATTTGTGCGATAGTGCCGACCGTAGCTTGTTTAAATATAATAACGGACTTGCTTTTTGTCAGACAAAACGTAATGGTAATTGGATTACCTTTTTAGACGCTGATGCCTTAAGTGCGGATAAACAACACTTAAAAGATAAAGCAGGAAGGCAGTACCAACCTATTTATAAGGGTACTTATAGAACCTGGATTCAATTGCCACAAGGCACCGAAGATTTTTACATTACAGAAGACGGTTGGATATTTTCATCGAATGGATCTAGCCTTGTGTATTGCAATGCCAAAGAAGTAAGCAAAGGCTGGCGAGTCCTTGCAGATTTAAAAGCAAAGGGCATTCCAAAAATATTCCGTATTTCGGTTAATAAGGCCGAAAACAAACTGGCTTTTGTAGCAGAAGGGATTTAAAAACAGACACTAATTTCACTAATTACCAAGTTATAGCCAAGCCACAGATTCACAGATTTTCGAGTTGAAATCGGTTTTAAGCATAATATCCTAATCACCGAATTCGTGAAATTCGTGTCGATGAATTCACTTCACAATTACTTATTACTTTGCTTCCTTCTTTCCTTTTAAAGTACCGCTAAAAGTAAAGGACCTTTTGGTTTTACCTTTTTTAGTGGTAAGCTTGCCGCTACCTTCAATATCATCTCCGGTTACTTTGCCGGTCCACTCGTAGGTACCTTCCTTGTCATCGCTGGCAGTGCAGGTGAAATTTATTTCAGGTGGGTTGGCCGAAGAATCTACAGTAGCATCATAGGATGCAGCTTTAAATCCATCGTCGGTCATCATTTTACTGTCTAATGTGCCGCTAACAAATTTTAACTCATCAATGCCGGCCTTCTTTTTGCCATCAGGTAAAACTTCTACTACATAGGTTTTGCGATCGAGTTTGCCTTTGTGCGATTTTTTTGCTTGTCCGAATGTAAAGCTGACAACTAGCACCAAGGCTAAAAGGGTAAAAACTAACTTTTTCATGGTGTAAGGGTTTTGGTTGTATGTTATTTTACGAAGTTAGAAATATTTTGTTGCATTCGACGTGAAAAAACCTTAATTCGTGTCCTGTTTTACTTGATTTATGGTAAGTAAGTAATGTTTGGGACTGATATTGTTAGGATTGTATTTTATTAGCAACTGTTTCCCATATATGAGATGCATTAAGTTAAAAGTGCAATGTGAACAGGTAAAAGTTAAAACCCTTTAGGGATTTGGGGCGTTTGGTAAGATTGCTTCGTGCCTCGCAATGATGAACTTAATTCGTGAAATTCGTGTCTGAAACCCATAATCGATAAAAGCCTACTTTTGCATAAAATAACAAGCCATGATAGCGACCGAGAGAGCCATAAAATACGACCGTAAAAAGCACGACGATAAAAGCCTGGTAGAATTATACCGCGCTATTTTGTTGCCAAGGCTGATAGAAGAAAAAATGCTTTCGCTATTAAGGCAGGGCAAAGTATCGAAATGGTTTTCGGGTATTGGGCAAGAGGCTATATCGGTAGGTTCGGCTATGGCGCTTGATAAGGAATCGTACATACTACCAATGCACCGTAACCTGGGTGTGTTTACATCACGCAATATTCCTTTAGATAGGTTATTTAAACAGTTTCAGGGCAAGGCGGGTGGCTTTACTAAAGGCCGCGACAGGTCTTTCCACTTTGGTACACAAGAATATAAGATAATAGGTATGATATCTCACCTTGGTCCGCAAATGGGTGTGGCCGATGGTATTGCATTGGGTGATATGCTGAGGAAACAAAAAGGTACCAAGCCGACAGTTGTATTTAGTGGCGATGGTGGAAGCAGCGAAGGCGATTTTCACGAATCGATAAACGTGGCTGCTGTATGGGATCTGCCGGTAATATTTATAATTGAGAACAACGGTTACGGACTTTCAACTCCGTCGAATGAGCAGTTCCGTTGCAAGCAATTTATTGATAAAGCTATTGGTTATGGTATTGAAGGTGTGCAGGTAGATGGTAACAACGTGCTGGAAGTATATGATGCAATTAAATCATTATCAGAAAAAATAGCGCAAAAGAACAGGCCATTTATTTTAGAATGTATGACCTTCCGTATGCGCGGGCATGAAGAAGCATCGGGTACTAAATATGTTCCACAAGAATTATTTGATATGTGGGGCAAAAAAGACCCCGTAGCTAATTACGAAAACTTTTTGCTGGAAGAAGGTGCCATAACTCAGGCTAAGATCGATGAGTTTAGGGCTGAGATAAAGAATGAAATTGAAAAGGCATTAGAATCGGCAATGGCTGAACAGCCTGTAAAGGCCGATGCAGCTAGGGAAATTGCTGATGTATATAAACCAACAACTTTTACTGTTACTGAACCGGCTACACAAAATAAAAAAGCAAAACGATATATCGATGCGGTATCGGATGGCTTGAAAATGGCCATGCAAAAGCACCCTAACCTTATTTTAATGGGGCAAGATATTGCAGAGTATGGGGGAGTATTTAAAGTTACTGAAGGTTTTGTAAATGAATTTGGCAAGGCAAGGGTGCGCAATACTCCGCTTTGTGAATCGGCTATTGTAGGCGCGGGCTTTGGTTTATCTATCAATGGTTACAAGGCAATGGTAGAAATGCAGTTCGCCGATTTTGTTACCTGTGGCTTTAACCAGATAATAAATAACCTGGCAAAATCGCACTACCGTTGGGGCCAGAATGCCGATGTGGTTGTGCGTATGCCTACGGGTGCCGGTACAGGTGCAGGGCCGTTCCACTCACAAAGTAATGAGGCTTGGTTTACGCATACACCCGGTTTAAAAGTGGTTTATCCTGCTTTCCCGAGTGATGCAAAAGGCTTACTGTTAGCCGCTTTCGAAGATCCTAACCCTGTAATATATTTTGAGCATAAAGGATTATACCGTAGCGTATCGGAAGATATATACGATGATTACTATACAGTTGAAATAGGTAAAGCACGCAGAGTATTGGAAGGGAATGATGTAAGTATTATAACCTATGGTTATGGTGTGCATTGGGCCATGGAAGCCTTGAAAGCTATGCCTGAAGTATCGGCCGACCTTATTGATTTGCGTACTTTATTACCATTAGATACTGAAGCTATTTACGAATCGGTAAAGAAAACGGGCAAGGTTATTGTATTGCACGAAGACACATTTACCGGTGGAATAGGCGGGGAGATTGCAGCATTGATAAATGAAAATTGCTTCGAACATCTCGATGGTCCTGTGGTACGTTGCGCTTCATTCGATACCCCTATACCTATGGGTAATGAACTGGAATGGGATTTTCTGCCTAAAGCGCACTTTGCCGGAAAGCTAAAGCAGGTTTTGGCTTACTAAAGTCGTCGAATAGATAGAATACTAATTATTCGGATAAAACAGGGGTCAAGTGATATAAATCAGTTGATATCTGTTCAATCAGCATCATCCGTGTTCTATGGTATTTTGAGTTATTCTGCAAATTACTATACTTGTACTTTATTAAAGGTAAAATGGTGGCTACTGAAATAACAAACGGAATTAAAATTACTGTACAAACTAAGTACGAAGCAGCGCATTCGCGTCCGCAGCAAGCTTATTTTGTTTTCTCGTACACTATTTCTATTGAAAATAAAAGCGACCAAACCGTGCAGCTTTTACGCAGGCACTGGCACATTTTTGATTCGGTTGCAGGCTGGAACGAAGTGGAAGGCGAAGGTGTTGTTTCGCAACAGCCAACATTGTATCCCGAAGATGAGTACCAGTACGAATCATTTTGCCCATTGGTTAGTGAAGCCGGAAAAATGCACGGCACATATTTAATGCAGAATAAAATAGATGGCACAACCTTTGAAGTGCGCATACCTACGTTTGAGTTAATAGCCCCATACCGTTTTAATTAATTGATATATGTATAAGTTCAGATATTTAGTAGTAGCTCTTTTGCTTTTGACCGTTAGTTTTTCAAATGCTCAACCTAAACGCCATCAGTTGGTATCCTTTTCTGGTATTGCACTAGAGAAGCAAAGTTTACAACCTGTTCCGTTTACCGCTATTATTATAAAAGGAACTTCGCATGGTACCATTTGCGACTATTCAGGTTATTATTCGTTTGTTGCACAGCCCGGTGATACTATAGAGTTTTCTGCCATTGGTTATAGAATGAGCCCTTATTTTATTCCTGATACTTTATCAACCGACAGGTATTCGCTTATTCACTTAATGGATAAAGATACTGCCAACTTAAAAGAGGTAAAGATCTACCCTTGGCCTTCGAAAGAATCTTTTGTGGAAGCTTTTAAAAGACTCGATCTACCGGATAATGATATGGACAGAGCTAAGCGAAATTTAGCGCTTGCACAGCGTAAGGCACAAATGGAAGGCTTCCCTATCGATCCTCAGTCGAGCTTTATGAATAGCATGCAGCAAGAAAATAACAAGCTGTATTATGCCGGCCAATATCCGCCTAATAACCTGCTAAACCCAATTGCATGGGCACAGTTCATACAGGCTTGGAAAGCAGGCGAACTAAAAGTGCAATAAACAACACTCGCGGGCGTTAGTTATATTTGTTCCCTTTACCGAATAGAGTGACCATATCCAGAATAAAGACATTCTTTGCTTTTGCATTTGTTTTTGGCTTTTGCGCTTCAGCATCTGCCCAGCAAGCTGCTATACATGGCATTGTTAAAGATAGCCTTGGGCAGCCTGTTCAATTGGTGTTTATAGGGTTAATGGGAGAATCTACACTGCCGGGCTTTACTGATAGTACAGGGGCATATACCTATTATCTTCCTGCCGGTAAAGAAGAGGAAATATTCTTCACGCATACCGGTTACTCATCGGTGCACTTTAAACTTAAAATGAAAGAAGGTGAGACCCGGGAAATAAATATAAGCATGCACATGACCATGGGCAGCAGGCTCGATACCTTTCAGGTGGTTGCATCTCGGCACGATGCCCAGGAAATTATTCAGCTGAACCCTAAACTGGTCAATTTTATTCCATCTCCGTCAGGAGACTTCAACGCTATATTGATGACCCAGCCGGGAGTATTCAGTCGTACAGAATTAGGTTCTGAATACTCGGTGCGTGGTGGTAGTTATGATGAGAATTTAGTTTATGTAAATGGTATAGAAGTTTATCGACCACTATTGGTTCGCCAAGGCGAACAAGAAGGTTTAAGTTTTGTGAACCCCGATATGGTTTCATCAGTTTCATTTTCTGCCGGTGGCTTTGAAGCGAAGTATGGTGACAAGCTATCGTCAGTTTTAGATGTTACGTATAAAAAGCCAAAGGAGTTTGAAGCCACTGCATCGGCAAGCTTGTTGGGCGAAAGTCTGCATATGGAAGGCTCTGATAAAAGCGATCGGTTCACCTGGATATTCGGCATTCGCCATAAATCAAATCAATATTTATTGAAGGGACTCGATATACAGGGTGATTATAAACCTGAATTTACCGATGCACAATTATATATGACATACGCGCTAAACGATCATTGGGAATTGGACGTGCTGGGTTATTATTCCAACAACAATTATATATTCGATCCACAAAGCGAGTTGGCTTCTTTTGGTACCGTGAGTCAAGCTTACCAGTTGCAAGTATATTTTCAGGGACAAGAAGAAGATTCATATCAAACTGCAATGGGCGCTATATCATTGGTGTACGATAGAAACTTTTATCGCAACGATAAGAAACACAAGCTGAAAATGAATTTCACTATTTCAGCTTATAACGATCAGGAAGCGCAGAACTACGATATTATTGGGCAATACCTTATCAGCGAATTAAATTCGAACCTGGGTAGTTCAACCTTTGCGCAGGCTGCATATGGAGTAGGGGTGGGTGCTTATGTAGAACATGCACGTGATAATATTAATGCCAATGTGCTAAGTTTTCAATATTCGGGTACATATGATTATAGCGCAAAGAGTAAAGTAATATGGGGCGCTACATTTCAACACGAAAGTTTTATGAGTCAAACCAGTCAGTGGAATTTGAGTGATTCTGCTGGCTACTCGCAGCCATATAGTCCATATTCATTGCAGTTGCAAAACGTTGCGAAAGGATACGACACCTTAGAATCAAATCGCTTGATGGGATATGTGGAAAATATTTCAAGATGGACCGCGCTCGATACATCTACATTTATTTTTACTGCCGGTGTACGTGCCAATTACTGGGATGTTAATCGGGAATTAGTGATTAGTCCTCGTGCAACATTAGCCTATAAGCCCCATTGGAAGAACGATATTATGTTCCGCCTTTCATCGGGCTTGTATTACCAGCCACCATTTTACCGTGAAATGCTTCAGCCTGATGGCAGCCTGTTTACGAGTGTAAAAGATCAGGAATCAATTCACTTTGTTGCGGGAGCTGACTGGAACTTTAAAGCCTGGGGCCAGCCATTTAAATGGATAACCGAAGCATATTATAAGGACTTGGTAAGTGTTGAACCTTATGAGCTAAGTAATGTGGTGGTGAATTATTTTCCAAGTCAGACCGCGTCGGGACATATAGAAGGGTTGGATATGAAAATAAACGGGAACTTTGTAAAAGGCTTGGAATCGTGGTTTAGCTTATCGTTAATGCAGGCTAGCTATCAGATCAAAGATGCATCGTATTATGTAGACTATAATAGTTACGGCCAACAAATCATACCCGGTGTTACGGCTAACACAACTGTTGCAGATAGTATAAAACACAATGTCGGTACATTGCCAATGCCTACCGACGAACGTTTAACAGTCGGTTTCTTCTTTCAGGATTATTTACCAAGTTACCCTAACCTAAAAGTGAATTTGAATTTATTATTTGGTACAGGCCTGCCATTTGGCCCTCCCGGTAACAATGTATATGGCGATACATTGCGCAGTACTTTTTATAAAAGGGTTGACCTGGGTCTATCGTATTTGGTGATTGGGCATCGTGGAAAAACAAAAATTGGCCTGGGTAAATATTTTAAGAGTCTATGGATGGGATTGGAAGTGTTTAACTTATTGCAGGTAAATAACGTTATATCGTATAACTGGATAGAGGATATTAATGGCCGTAAATATGCCATACCGAACTACCTTACCGCACGCGAAGTGAATGTGAAGCTAATGCTTGAGCTATAAGCATAAATTCTGAGACTAACGCCGTATTTTCTGATTTCGTATAGCCCCAAAAATTAAGAAATCAACAATTGATTTTGGTATAGTTTCTTTACTAATTTTGCCCCAACAAAAAAATTATAAACCATGAAGGTAACTGTTGTAGGTGCAGGTAATGTAGGGGCAACCTGTGCTAATGTGCTCGCCCAAAAAGATATAGTTAACAAAGTTGTTTTGTTAGATATTAAGGAAGGTACTTCAGAAGGTAAAGCCCTGGATATTTGGGAAACGGCTCCTATCAATGACTATAGTACACGCGTAGTTGGTTCAACTAACGATTACAGCCAAACCAAAGATTCAGATGTGGTTGTAATTACATCGGGCCTGCCACGTAAACCGGGTATGAGCCGCGATGACTTGATCGCTACCAACGCGGGTATCGTTCGTTCGGTTACCGAAAGCGTAATTAAATATTCTCCAAATGCTAAGATCATTGTGGTTTCGAACCCACTTGATGTTATGACTTACTGCGCTTACTTAACTGCAAAGGTTGATTCGAAGAGAGTATTTGGTATGGCTGGTATTTTAGATACTGCACGTTACCGTGCTTTTATTGCTGATGCATTAAACTGTTCACCTAAAGATATTCAAGGTATGTTACTTGGCGGTCACGGAGACACTATGGTTCCGCTGCCACGTTACACAACTGTTGCCGGTATTCCGTTAACAGAATTATTGCCAAAGGAAAAGATTGACGCTATCATTGAAAGAACTAAGAATGGCGGTGGAGAAATAGTGAACCTGTTAGGTACATCGGCTTGGTACGCACCGGGCGCAGCTGCTGCACAAATGGTAGAAGCTATTGTTAAGAACGAAAACCGAGTATTCCCTGTTTGCACATTATTAAATGGCGAATATGGTTACAAAGGCATTTACCTTGGTGTACCTGTAATGCTTGGTAAGAACGGTATTGAAAAGATCATTGAACTGAAACTTGATGATGCTGAAAAAGCATTGCTTGATTCTTCAGCTAAGGCAGTACGCCAGGTAATGGATGTATTGGACAAGCAACTTGCAGGCGCTGTAGCTAAGTAAAAATTAATAATAGTTAGATAGAAAAGTCCTGCTGCAAAGCGGGACTTTTTTATTACATTTATAAAATGAGAAACCACTTAACTATTCTATTATTAGGCCTGATACTTTCTCATTTTGTATTTGGGCAACACATATATTTTAGTAACAGGTACGATTTTAAAGGCCAGTGTTCATCGGGGTCTAACGCGATAGCTATAATCTCCAATGGGTATTTAGTGGCTGCCGAGGTGGATAGTGACTGTGCATACGGGAAGATAGGATTGATGCAATTAGACTCCACCGGTAATAAAAAGTGGCAAAAAGTGTATGGGGGCGGTACACATTCTTACACCTGCTCTGACGTTATAAATGTAACCAGCGGCAATTATGTTTTTACAGGCAGTAAGGATAGTGGCATAATAATATTAAAATTTAATAATGTTGGCGATTCTATATGGTCAAGAACCTTCTTTGATCCCTTAAACTATTTAGGAGTTAGTAGATGTATATTGACAAAAGATAAAGCAATTTTATTGGTTGGTATTGCTCAGGGCAAAAAGAACAGCCTTTATCAGGTATTGGTGATTAAAATAGATTCAGTAGGAAATACAAAATGGAGAAAAATTTTTAGTTCATCTGGGAATGACTTTGGATATAGTATAGACACTACTTCAGATGGTGGGTATATTGTTGGAGCAGGATGGAATAGCCCTCAACTAATAAAACTGGATAGCTCAGGCAATGTAAAGTGGATATATAGTTACCCAGCCTCAGGTTTCGCAGGAGTTACTTCATTGAAGGAGGGAGGGTATGCATTTTCAACAAATAAAGACTCGTCAAATTATTCTGAAATGGATATTATTAAAGTAGATAGTAATGGTAAATTATTATGGAACTTTGGGTATTCTCCTTATGCTAGTACTAGTATGACAGGACCCAATTGCGGGGTGGTAGAAATGAACGATTATACTTTAATAACGGCTGGACAAATTAAAGATAATAATGCCACAGATGGTTCAGTTATGCGTGTCGATAGTTCAGGGAAATTAATATGGTATAGGAATTATCGAAAAGTGGTTGGGGCAACCAGCGCAAATTATCTAAGGGATTGTAAGACTACATTAGATGGGGGTATAGTTGCTTCAGGTTTCTGCAGTCCAACATCATCACAGGATACTGGTTTAGAAGATGTATGGGTATTAAAGATAGATAGTAATGGATGTGATTCAATTGGTTTATGTTCAACTTCACCTAACCTTAATGCTTCAGTTCAAGAACTAAATACGCATAGCAATATTATCCATGTTTATCCCAATCCAAACAATGGAATCTTTACGGTTATTACGCAAGAAGATATGTGTGCTGCCCGGATAGAGATATACAATATGCTTGGGCAAATAATTTATAAAAGAACTCTAAAAAAAGTTAACACCGAAATAAGGCTGGATGGCCAATCCATAGGGGTATACCTGTATAGAGTGATTTCGGAAAAAGGGGAATACATAGCAAGCGGGAAGCTTATAGTACAATAAATACATAAAATACTACTTCAGCAAAGTTACTCGTCCTGTATAACTGTGCGTCTTGCCCTTAAAATCAGTCACCTTTATAATATAGATGTAGGTATCCTCTTGTTCAATGGTATTGCCATTGTTGTAGCCCCCGTTCCAGCCCATGTCTATATTTCTTGTAAAGAATATCTGTTCGCCCCAGCGGTTGAAAATGTACATTTCAAAATTTGTAAAGTAAGTGCCGCGAGGAATGAATACATCATTCAAGCCATTACCATTTGGCGTGAATGCGTTTGGTATATAC
>JABDHI010000041.1 GCA_013285655.1 Bacteroidota bacterium | reverse complement strand
TTCGTATGCGCAATGCCTCCAGGAAATACTGTTTTGATTTTGCCGTATCGCCAAGCATTTTATACGAATTGCCCATATTGTTCAATACGGTTGCTATTCCATCCTGGTCGTTTAATTGTTTGCGCAGGGGTAGTGCCTTTTCGTAATACTGCAATGCAGAATATACGTCGCCCTGTTCGGCATACATATACCCCAGGTTATTATAACCTTGTGCTATATCTGCCTTGCTACTTATCAGCTCCATTATTTTTACCGCCTTTTGCGTGTAATCGAGCCCCTTTACCGGATTATCGGTAACATAATTTATATACCCGATAGAAGCAAGCGACAGTGCTTTGAAATTGAGCAACCTGCGAGACAGAAAACTACTTACAGGATAAGCAGAATCGTGTTGTAGGGCAGCATCCGATAAAACCAAGGCCTTATTATATAATTTCTTAGCGCTGTCGGTATTGGTGGAGTAAACACCATCTGCAATGTTTAACAGGGTTAGTATCCGGGTTGAATCATTAGGCGCAGTTTTGTATGCGTTTAACAGGCTATCTGATTTATGTTGCGAATAGGCAGGATTACCCGATAACAGAAGCAGAAAAAATGAAAAGTAAAATGGCAAGTAGGTTATAGCCGGTAATAAAAAATAATTTTTCCTGCTTCTCATTTATCGATAAGTAGATTTTGTTTCAATAATAACAGTTATAGCGATAATTCAGGGTTTATAAAGATAAAAAAAACCTTCAGTTCTGCTAAGCGTCCTTGTTTATTTAAACTGCTATATTTGTTAGGCTCAGTATAGCTAACCATATTATTTTACCCCATGAAGGCACGCCCGGCGTTTATTGTTATTTCAATTGCTGTTGTTGCAATTAATGTACTAATTGGCCTATGGTATCCGCACGTTTGGTGGAGCATGGTTTTGTTTGGCCCCTTAATACTGTTGGGTATTGATGATATGGTCCAAAAGAAACATGCTATTAAACGCAACTTCCCCGTAATAGGGCACGGGCGTTTTATGTTGGAGAAGATACGCCCGGAGATCATGCAATACTTTGTTGAGACCGATACAGCGGGCAGGCCATTCAACCGCATATTACGATCGATGATATACCAACGTGCTAAAAAGGTTTCTGATACGGCTCCGTTTGGCACACAGTTAGATGTTTACCAATCGGGTTATGAGTGGATGGATCATTCGATGTATGCACATAAAATAGACCATACCGGTCCGCACCCGCGTGTATTGGTTGGTGGGCCAGATTGTAAGAAGCCTTATTCAGCCAGTATTATGAATGCCTCGGCAATGAGCTATGGTTCGTTGAGTAAGAATGCGGTAATGGCTATTAATAAGGGCGCTAAGATGGACAACTTTGCTCAGAACACAGGCGAAGGTGGATTGAGCCAATACCACTTAAAACATGGTGGCGATATTATTTGGCAGATTGGTACTGGTTATTTTGGTGCACGTAATAAGGATGGAAGTTTTTCGGAAACCGAATATGCAAAACGTGCGACCCTGGAAAATGTGAAGATGATTGAATTGAAAATATCACAAGGTGCAAAACCCGGCCATGGTGGTATTTTACCGGCCTCTAAAAATACCCCGGAGATTGCTGAGATACGTGGAGTAGAACCTTATACCGAGGTGCAGTCGCCACCGGCACATACAGCATTTAATAACCCAACCGGATTACTGCAACTGATCAAGAAGATGCGAGACCTATCGGGTGGTAAGCCTGTAGGTTTTAAATTATGCATTGGCCGCGAAAGTGAGTTTATTGATATATGTAAGGCAATGATTGCTACGGGCATTAAGCCTGACTTTATTACTATTGACGGAGGAGAAGGCGGAACAGGTGCTGCACCGGTTGAGTTCTCGAATTATATTGGCCGCCCATTGCGAGATGGTTTATCGTTTGCGTACAACACATTAGTTGGCTACGATCTTAAGAAAGATATTAAGTTGATCGCCTCGGGTAAGGTGGTGAATGGGTTCCACATTGCGCGGGCCTTAGCCCTGGGTGCCGATATGTGCAACAGTGCACGTGCCGTAATGATGGCTGTGGGTTGTATACAAGCATTGCAATGTAATAATAACACCTGCCCAACGGGTGTTGCCACACAAGATGAAACATTAATGAAAGGCCTGGATGTAGAAAGCAAATCAAACCGTGTTGCTAATTTCCACCATGCAACCATGAATAGCTTTGTTGAACTTATTGGTGCATTGGGCATATCATCTCCGGCAGAATTGAACCGCTCGCACATAAACCGCCGTATGAGCATCAACACCGTTAAGCGTTACGATGAGCTTTATCCATACGTTCGCAAGGGTGCTTATTTAGAAAAGGAACCGGTTGCGGTTTCGTACAAGATGGAGGTATAGATGATGAAGAAAATAATTATTTGTTTGTGTGCGTTAATAACTAATGGCTTGGTTACTTTTCTCCTTATTTTTCATGAAGCCATTTGGTATGACTCACCAATTCTTATTAAAGTTGATTCACTTGATAAATGGATTTCGGTTGTAAATAAGAACCTTAGAGAGTTTAATATTTGGTTTTGTATTGAAATGATTCTAGTCGGATTAGGTTTGTTTTTGATTAATAGATACCTTTTTAAAATAATTTCAAAGAGATATAACATTATTGGCTTGTTGTTATTGATTGTTTTTCTTACCGGAGATGGATTTGTTTTGAGAAGTATGAGTAATGATTATTATAAATATAAAGTTCAGTTATATAATTATACTTCAACTATTCGCTAATTATCGGCGTACCTAATTTATATAGGGTGTAGGGCATTTAGCTCTAAATTGGTGTAGCCCTCAGATGCAATCGGGGGTAAACAAATCATACGCAGCACAACCCCATAGGGGTTGAATATCTTTAATGTTGGCAAGTTGGTAGGATTCCTCACTCCGTTCGGAATGACAGGGTTGCATTATATTGGAAAGGGAAAGGGGCGCGGGCGAAGCCCGCGCCCCTTTCCCTAAAAAGACATCGAGCATTGTCATTCCGAATGGAACGAAGTGGAATGAGGAATCCTACAAAGTACGGCGAATAGTATTTTATGGTTAAAGCAGAGGGCAATACATAAGTCAATATTAGTTCTTCACTATCTTCTTGGTATAAACCTTTTCGCCTTGCCTTACGGTAATAAAGTAAACCCCTTTTGCATAACCCGATAGGTCGAACTCATCATCATTTAAACCAATAAGGCTTTTGGTTCTCATAACTGTCGATATAGTTCTGCCGCTCATATCGGTTAATGAAATAGTTACCATACCTGCTTCGCTTAAATAATACTGCATAGTAAGTACATTGCTGGTAGGGTTAGGGTAGCAGGTAAGCATTATAATATTGTCGTTAGGCCCTGCAATGGCGGTATATAAGTTAACGGGCCCTACCAATGGAGGGTTACCCGGGCGTGGGCCCAGCGGGCCCGGTGCTTTAATGAGGTGTCTTTGGTTATCCAGGTTTTCCCATTGGGCATCATCGCTGACCGTGTAGGTTGGTGTTGCAATACTACTCACATGTATATAATCGCCTTGGGTACGCTGCTTGTTTATGTCTAACAATAAATAGCCACGCATAGTAAATTCGCAATACTTAACATGTGAATTAGCAAGCTCAACTCCTGCCGGAGGCGCGCTTATATTGCCTACAATATCGGCAGGCGAAGTAATACTCGATCCTATCATTTCGGTTGCTATAGAACCCAGCCCTGTGGTTGGGTTATAGGTAGAATCGGGTGCAGGCAGATCATTGGCCCATGAAGAATGTATATCTCCGGTAAGGAAAACAACATCTTTAACTTTCGATTTCTCTAAGAACCTGAATACACGATTCTTCTCTGCCGGGTATCCATCCCATTGATCTCCGTTTACTATCAGGCCGCTAAAATGAAATGGCGCTATCATTACCTGGTTGCCTACCATTTTCCATTGTGTACTGTTATCTGAAAGCTGGGATTCTAGCCAGGCTAATTGCGGATTACCTATCATACGGCGATTGGTATCCGTCATATAAGAGTTTATTGGGAAGAGCATTGAACCTAAAGATGAATCTCTCGCTTCGTAACGTGTATCAAGCATTATCCAGCTAAGCAAATTGCCCCATTTAAAGCTGCGGTGTATAATAGTATCGTTACCCGGGGCAATTTCGCGTATCGGCATCCATTCAAAATAAGCCATCTTCATAGCTTTCTTTCTCACAAACCATGAGCCTTGTGTGGCAGGGTTATGGTTGGCAGCGCCGCTATACCACGAATTATCACAGGTTTCATGATCATCCCAAATACTCATTAAAGGATATTGCTGCAACATATTTCGTACTGCATAGTCGAGCCTGTATTGCGAGTGCCATAAGCGATAGTCGGATATGGTGTAAGAATCGTGGCTAAGCGGCGCAAGTCTGTTTGTGTCGCCATCGTAATAAGTACCACCGGCCAGGTATTCGTAATACCAATCGCCGAGATGGAAAATAGCATCTATGTCATTACGGCGAGATATATCTTGGTAAGCGTTAAAATAACCTGCTTGTATAGTTGAGCATGAGAAGACTGCAAATCGTAAGCTATCAACATTACCAACCGGTATTGTTCTTGTTCTGCCAACCATAGATGTTTTGCCATACGCTATAAAGCGATAGTAATACCAGGTGTTGGCATTAAGGCCTGTTACATCAACCTTTACGGTATAGTCGAGTGAGGTGTCAGTAATAAAAGTGCCAGATTTAATAACGTGATTGAAAAGTGTGTCGGTGGCCATTTGCCAGTTAACCTTAACTGAGATAGAATCAGTAGTAATCCTTGTCCAGATAATTACTCTGTCCGATAATGGATCACCTGATGCTACACCGTGGTAAAAAGGCGCTAAGCCTGGGACAACGGCAGGGCGTGGCGGAAGTTGGTACTGTGCAAATAATGGAATGGTGGAGAGCAATAGAAAGAAGCTGAGAATAAGCTTGCGCATAGGGGTAGGGATTTGTGCGCAATGTTAGCCCTCTATTCTTATTCAAATATTATTGGCGTATTATATAATGGACAATCTTTATGTCCATTATATAAATCAACTGGAATAGTCGCAGTTGATTTTCATGATCTTATTAAATACTGCGTTACAAAACTATTTTATGTTATTTGCTAACTATGGATGAAGTTTGAGTTAAAGCACTTTTGGTTGAAAAAATTAAAGTGTAATCTTTTCGTTTTGCGATAGCCTTCATAGTTAGGTCTATTTGGTATTTTGTGTAATAGTTGTTGTTTATATCATAAAGTATTTGACCTTTCCCACCTCCACTACCGGTTGTAGCATATGTTGTATCGGTTTCACTGGTTCCTTTCATGGTATAATTTTGGGTGATATCTAAAGTTGCAATATTACCATTAATGGAGCTTAATTTGTAAACGGTTATAATGTCCATGTTTAAAGTCCTTCCGGCAATTGGCATTGTGAAAGGCAGAGCTTTAGAAAATGTATCACCTATTTGCAAAACCTTTTCAGGAAAAGAAATTTGTGAAAAAAGATTTTGCATAGCTTTAAGCATTGTAGCTTTAATTTCACTGTCTGTTCCATTTATTCCAATTGAGTCAAGGACTGGCATGTTGCCGAAAGTGCAACTTCCATATAACGAAGTGCCTACAGGAAGATATTTTTTTGTTATAGTATCGGATATATCCACTATTTTCATGATAAGCGGGAAATGATTATCTGAATTTAATTTGCCGGTACTCAATGTCATTTCAACCCTGGTACTTTTGTTTTTTTTTGAAGGATTAGAAACGCCCATTGCTTTTAGTCTTTCCGAAAAATCCTGGCTACCACTGTAAGTCGTTACGGTTTCAATTGTTTGTGCATTTGTTCTATCATAAATGGTTTCTGGCTTTAAGAGTACTTTAAAATCGATTTGTTTTTGTCCTGTGCATGCTGATAGCGTTAATAAGATAAATGGAGTAAATAGTCTTTTCATGGTATAGTGGTTCTAGGTATTTTAATTTTTGCTTTCTAATTGTATCCTCTCTTTACAAAACCCAAACTCTTCTTCTTTGTTGTTCGAGAAAACAATAATGGTTTTGTCTTTGCCGAAATCGGTTATCAGGTTTTGATACCAAAGTATCGACTTAGCATCGAGTGCGGTACTTGGCTCATCGAGTAGGAGCAGAGAGGTTTTGCTGAGTATAGCCAAGCCTAGTTTTACGCGTTGTTTCATGCCCGAAGAAAAGTGTTTGTAGTTCTTCTCTTTGGTATGCGATAGTTCCATAATATCAATTACCTCTTTTTCAGTAAGGTTATCTTCAAAAGGCTTGAATGTTTTATGAAAGGTGATTACTTCCGGTAGTGAATATTCTTCAGGCACATCGAGGTAGGGTGCAGCAATAGCCAATTGCCTAAACACATTTTCAACTTCAATTTTTTTACCTGCCGATGAATATTCCAGTGTGCCTTCGCTTTGCACCACATTACCCGATACTACTTTAAGCAAGGTAGATTTGCCTGAGCCGTTTTGGCCAAGCACCACATAACGGTTGCCTTCAGTAAATTCGTGGTTAAGATTACGGAATACCCAATTGCGCTCAAAACGTTTACCTACGTTATTAAGCTTAATGTTCATGTAGAGTATGTAAGATTATGCGCTTTCTTTTACGCGTACAGGCCCCTTCATAATACCATTCTCCGATTTTTGGATGAAATCGATGATGTGTTTCCTTTCCTTGGAATCAGGAATTTCAGCCTCGATCATTTTAATGGCATTATTAATAGAAGAGCCTTTTACATAAAGTAAACGATAGGTGTCTTCAATTTGCTTAATGGTTTCCCCTGAGAAGCCACGACGGGTTAACCCTATTGAATTGATACCGATAAATGATAGTGGCTCGCGTGCGCACTTTACATAAGGCGGTACGTTCTTACGGACTTTAGAATCGCCGGCACAGAATGCATGCGCACCAATTTTAATAAATGGTTGTACACCCGAATATCCTTCTAAAATAACCCAGTCTTCAATTTCTACGTGGCCTGCTAATCCGCAATAGCCCGATATGATAACATTGTCGCCAATAATACAATCGTGGCCAATGTGTGCGTAAACCATAATAAGGCAGTTTTTACCAATTACGGTTTTGTAGCTTGCTTTGGTACCACGGTTAATGGTTGCATACTCACGTACTACAGTGCCATCGCCAATTTCTACAGTGGTATCTTCTCCGTTAAACTTTAAATCTTGCGGAACGGTTGCAATAATAGCGCCTGGAAATATCTGGCAGTTTTTACCGATACGAGCGCCCGATTTAATAATAGCATGAGGGTGAATGATAGTTCCTTCGCCAATAACAACGTTATCATCAATAACCGCAAAAGGCTCTACCGTAACGTTCTCTGCTAGTTTGGCTCCTTTATGTACTACTGCAAGTGGAGATATCATATCCTTATTTAATTAGTTGTTTAGCTTTTGTCTCAGTTTTGTGTTCGGCAACAGGGGTGGTTTCTTTCACCTTTACTATCTGTGCCATCATTTCAGCTTCGGTAGCAATCTTATCGCCTACGTATGCAGTTCCTTTCATGTTAAAGATACCTCTGCGCACAGGGCCAATCAATTCCAGGTGGAACACCAATGTATCGCCCGGCAATACCTGGTTACGGAATTTAACGTTATCTATCTTCATAAAATAGGTAAGGTAGTTCTCAGGGTCTGGTACCGATTTAAGCGCCAATATACCGCCTGTCTGCGCCATAGCTTCAATTTGCAACACGCCCGGCATAATAGGGCTGCCCGGGAAGTGGCCACGGAAGAAGTCTTCGTTCATGGTTACATTCTTAAGTCCAACTACGTGGGTTGCACTCAATTCTAATATCTTATCGACAAACAAGAACGGCGGCCTGTGTGGCAGCAGCTTCATAATGTCGTTCACATTCAGTATAGGATCTGCAGCCAGGTTGTAACGCGGTGCAGCTTTCTTATCTTTCTTAGCAGCTTCTTTTAAAATTTTAGCAAATGCCACGTTACCTGAGTGGCCAGGGCGTGCAGCCAAAATATGCGCCTTTAAAGGCATGCCTACCAATGCCAGATCGCCAACCATGTCAAGCAGTTTGTGGCGAGCAGGTTCGTTAAAGAATTTAAGCTTGGTGGTATTTAAAATGCCTTGTTCAACCACCTTAACTTTTGGTTTGTTGAACACCTTAGCAAGGTAATCGAGCTTTTCTTGTGGTATTTCGCGGTCAACAAGCACTATAGCATTGTCGAGGTCGCCGCCTTTAATAAGGTTGTGCGATAGTAACAGCTCCAGTTCGTGTAAGAAAACAAAAGTGCGGCATGATGCTACCTCTTGTTTAAATTCCTTAGCCGAATAAATGGTGGCGTGTTGAGTACCCAAGATAGGTGAGTTATAGTCTACCATCACGGTAATCCTATAGGTGTCTTGCGGTACTGCAAGCATTTCAATGTGCTTGCCTTTATCTTCGTAGCTAAGTATGTCTTTCAGTTCAAAGTAAACGCGGTCAGCATCTTGCTCTTCAATACCTGCATCTTCCAATGCAATTAAAAATGGCATTGAACTGCCATCCATAATAGGTATTTCAGGGCCGTTCACTTCAATTAGTACGTTATCGATCTCTAAACCAACAAGTGCAGCCAACAAGTGTTCGGTAGTGGCAATTTTGCCTCCGTTCTGTTGCAGGGTAGTGCCTCTTTCGGTATCCGTTACGTTATCTACGTTAGCATCAATTATAGGCTGGCCGGGCAGGTCAATACGCTGGAATTTATACCAGTGGTTAACAGGGGCCGGCTTAAAGGTTACTGTGGCAAGTACACCTGTGTGTAATCCTTTACCGGTAACACTTACAGCCTTTTTTATCGTACGTTGTTTCTCGCTCATGTATAATATGTTAGCACGAAAGCAGGTGCTTTCTGTTTAATGTGCAATAATAAGCTTTTTTTAGAGAATTATTTGGAATTTTTTTGCTCCAAATCTTTTATTTTTCCAACAATCTCAGGCAGCTTGCGGAACATCACATACGACTTCTTATAGTCCATGTGGTTGAGGGCTGGTGAGCCTTGTATGGTGGCGCCGTCGGCTATGTCGTTACCAACACCCGATTGGGCAGCTATTTTAACTCCGTTACCAATGGTTAAATGGCCTACAATACCTACCTGTCCGCCAATCATGCAATTGCGGCCTATTTTGGTAGAACCTGCAACACCGCTTTGGGCAGCTATTACCGTGTTTTCGCCAATTTCAACATTATGGCCGATCTGTATCTGGTTATCGAGCTTAACACCTTTGCGTATAATGGTTGAACCCATGGTAGCGCGATCGATGGTAGTATTAGATCCTATTTCAACATTATCTTCAATAATTACATTGCCCACCTGAGGCATTTTGCGGTAGTTGTTCTCGCTGTTTGGCACAAAGCCAAACCCGTCAGACCCAATTACTACGCCCGAATGGAAGGTGCAGTTTTTGCCAATAACCGATTCGAGGTAAATTTTAACGCCGGGGTAAATAACGCAGCCATCGCCAATTTTGCTGTTATCGCCAATATACACACCCGGAAAAATATGAACGTTGTTACCAAGGGTAACGTTTTCGCCTACATAACTGAAAGAGCCCACATACACATTGCTACCCATAGTTACCGATTTGGCAACAACGGCATTCTGTTCAATACCTGTCTTCGAGAACTGTTGTTTGTGGTAAGCATCCATTAAAATACTGAATGCCATGCGCGAATCTTTTACACGTATAAAGGTAGAATTGGCAGGCTTTGCACCTTCAATTTCTTCGCTTATAATAATAACCGATGAGCCTGTGGTTTTAAGGTATTCGACATACTTTGGGTGCGATAAAAAAGTAAGTGAACCGGCAGTGCCTTCCTCTATTTTAGCCAGTTTATTGACTTTAGCATTAGGGTCGCCCTCTACCTTTCCGTTTATTAATGTCGCTATCTGTATTGCCGAAAATTCCATGGGGCAAAAGTAGGGAAAATAGTATTAAGAAGCAGCCACAGATTCACAGATTATTAACATATTACTGCGGTTCGTCACTGCGAGTCCCGGCATTTTTGCGAGACGTGGCAGTCTCAACGGAATACAAAATGGTGGCGTAATTAAGATTTCTCTGATTGCTTAGTGTCTTTCAATTTTCACCGAGTCTAGCTTATAATAAACCGCATATGATTTATTCACTCCATCATCAGGGTTGGCTGAAATATCCAAAACAAAAAGGCTTGCAGGTCGGGATGTAATTGTAGGCACCGCTATTGTTTTCTCTTTGCTTGATTTTAATAGTTGTTCCCGTAGAGTCATTTGTTGAGAGTAGTCCGAGATTTTGCCGCTGGCTAATTCTATTAATCCCCAACCGCTGTTACCCGAAACAAATATACAGGCTATAAACAGGATTATAAAGTAATGTTGAAAACGTTCAGGCATATTGTTGAGTTGGCGCAATGCCCCAATGTGCTTGCTGAGTATAAATGCAAACAATAACCAAACGGGAATAAAGAAAAAGCAAGCTGTGTTTAATGTGCGGTGCTGCCCCAATATACCCGTGCCCCAATACGCAGGAAACACACATAAGAAGATAATACCGCAAAGCAATGCAATAACCTGCCACAGTTTAATATCTGCCAATTGTTTAAATAGAGTTGACTGCATATAAAGCCTTTGTCCAATGGGTATGAACATTATACCTGCCAACAGCATAGGAGGGAAGAATGCCCATTTACCAAAGAAGCGCACCACCTGTGCACATGACATATACAACGAATGCGAGGTGTTGTAGTTGTTGGTAAAGAAGCTACCACGTTGTGCATTGCCGGGTGATAGAATCATTAATAGCGAAAAGAGGATTGCCAACACACCAAATATTAGTAGAGTACGGCGGAGTACTTTGTCTTTCCATATAAAGAATAACACCAACAAATGCCCTGCAATTAACAGAAGCGTATTCACTTCATTAAAACCTGCAATGATGAAAAGTAGCACAATACACTTTATACTATGTATGAACCTGTTCAGTATAAAGCGTTGTTGAACATAAAGAACAACCAGGCTTATATATACCAGTGTCAGTAAACTAGCCAACACATAGGTCATCGCACCGGTATACCAATAAATGCCTTCAGCAAGGTCGGGCATGGTGCAGAGAAATAGTGCTGAGAATGCCAATGCCCCAACCTGTTTTTGTTGCGATGAAAACAGTTTGTTAAACAATGCGGACAAAAAGAAATAGAACGTAACAGGAATAAGTATTATCAGTACCAACGCTGCTAGCCTATATAAGCTAAGGAAACCCCACACCATAGGGTTCGCCAACAAAATAGCATTCGAAATATAGCGGCCATTCCAAAACATAAAATCGTGCTGCTGTGCTTGCCAATAACCCCAGGTCATTGTTTTAAAAGAGTAGGTAAGGTCATCGGCAACAGGTTGGGCAAAAGCACAAAGCACCAAATAAGGCAAAAGCAATGCGGCAAATAGCCAGGTGTATGTTTTGGTGCGGTTGGGCATGGATGCTAAAGTAGGTTAGTATAAATAACCTTGCTCTTTTAACTCTATAATTGCATTAATCAAAAAATCCCAAATTATTATATTGAAAAGCCTGTCGGTAGGCGGTTCTTTAAATATTACTGGATCACCTGGTTCTAGCTTACTTGTTATTTTTCTCACCATTGGATTTGTTACCGATAGAGTATATCCGAATTTAGTTTCGCTTTTCGGGTGGATGTTTTTCATGTGAAATATATAGTTGCCTGCAGTACCTAGTCTATGCGTTTTATATTCGGCAACTGGGATCAAAAAATCCTCTACATAAACCTGAGCGTTACCAGGTGAATTACTGAAGCTATCATCTTTTCTTTCCTTCCATCGCTCCTTTGCTATACTTAGCTTTTTAATTAATAAATTAGTCCCTCCAGCTGCTACAGATAAAAGAGGTGCCACCCAAATAAAGTTTACATTCTCAAAGACCCCGCGTGTTCTATTCTTTCTGATAATTGAATTGAAATTCTTTTCTACTACCTCAAGGTCAATAGATTTGATATTTCTGAAATTTAGAACATCACATTCAAGCATATTATTAAAGATATCCGCAATAAATGCTGTTTCACCTCCATATATTTTTGTCGCATCAATTGGCGCTCTTTTCGAAATCCAAAATTGAATTACAGAGCGATTGTCTATGCGGTGAACAGTATGGCTATAAAACTTGTCAATATAGCCAGTAAAGTCAACATTTTTTCCATACTTATGCCTATAAATTGATTCAATATTATCGATATCACAGGTGAAAATTATTTTATCAAAACCAAATTTATTTGTCTCGTTATTATTGTGTAAGTGAGCTGCAAATATGTTAAAGAGTCTAAAAATATGTTCTGGGTCAATTCTGTCTAAATCATCAATTATTAGAACATTTTCTTTATTTGCGTTTTCTTCTTTTATCTCATTAAGTTTCCTTGAAATAAAATCAGTGTAAAAGTCGTTTTGATAAAAGCTGCCGTTTTTTTTCTCAATTAATTCACCAAGTTTCTTTAATTCAATTGATTCACCTGAGTTAATTTTCTTTTTAAATTCTTCATATTTTGGAATTAGTTTCAAGATGTTCGTATAAATAGGGGCTGCTAACTTTCCTATTTTCGGAATGCTGCTAATTATTGGAGCAAGGAACCCATCATAGTTAGATTTTATAAATTCCGTAAGGATTTCTGCGTTGTTAAAATCAAATTCTTCAGTTTTAATTGGGTGATTGTTTATTAACTCATTGATGATATCATATTTTAATAATCCAAGTATATCTTCATTAGGACTAATAGAGTAATTTACAGGATACAGATGAATTGTGGTGTATTTGGAGTTATAGGTTTTGAAAAATTCTTGAAGAAAAGTAGTTTTCCCTATTCCAAATTTCCCGGAAAAAATAATCCTTGAATTATTAGGAGTTGTTAGATGGTTGTAAAATTGTTCAAATTGAGCTGGATTGTCAATGATTTCTGTACTTGGCATTGTTTTCTATGTTAATGGTAAGCAAATAGTGGGCAAGTAGAAATATGAAAAATAATAAAACTTTACCACTTAAACCCATCTACGATCTCCTTTGCCTGTTTTTTGGTGTAGAATGAAAAATCTTTGTAGCGGTCGTGAACGTCAATGATCTCTTCAATGGCTTTGGTAACAATATCGTGGTTGTTCCATGTCTTTAGGTCGGCAAGTACGGTTTCTAAGCAGCCTTTTTTGTAAGCTATTTGTCCCAGTATATGCACCAGGGTGCTGCTTACCCTTTTTGTTTTATCGTGTTGTAGTTCTTTCAACATGGGCAAAATATCTTGCGGGTGGGTGCGGCCACGCAATTCAATGCCATGGCATATTTCACGGCGTATCTCTTTATCTTCGTGGTGCAGGTATTTCTTTGCCCATTGCAAAACAGGCTTTGGGTTCTTTTCGCCCATCTTCTTTACTAAGCCAATTACCGCATTGCGTATGGAGTGGTGTTCATCAAATAAGCCGGTATTAAAAAAGTGTTGCACCACTTCAAAATCGGTCTTGCCAATTTCTCCCGCTGCATTAACAACCGTTTGGCGTATTTTAAAATCATCTTCTTTTAGTAATGTTTCTAAAAGTTCCAGCACTTTCTTTCGCAAAGATTTATCACTGCTGTATATCTTACCAATAGCCAGGTAGGCAGTCTTACGTATATAGGTGTCCTCATCCGAGAAATAGGAGAGTATGTCTTTTTTCTTCCCCTTAATTATTTCAGAAAGTATATTGTTGTTGATATGCTCAACAAGTTTATCGCGTTCGGGTTTAGGTAGGTCGTAGAAAGCCATGAAGACAAATATAAAGAATAAGTAAATAATCCCGAAGGGATTAAAAATGAATAGCACCGCATGAAATGCGGTGTGAATAAGTACGGATTAAAGGCAACCACGAAGTGGTTGAATATTAAAACAAGTATTTCTCATCGTACACTATTCCGTTCTCCTTCAATAGCTCGATATATTCTTCTTTAAATGTTTTTGTTTTGTGGTGGCCCTCCTGATTTTTGACGTAAGTTATTAGTCTGTCTATTTCTTTTATTGAATAAGTGAACGCTCCATACCCATCCTGCCATCCATTAAAATGTGGGAATAGAGAATTATTCTTGATGTGTTCTGTGCTTGCTAATTTTATGTCTTTGACAAGCGAGGAAACAGATATAGATGGATGTATATGTGTGACAATATGTAAATGATCTTCGACTCCGTTTATTTGATATAAGTGGCAGTTTTTGTTTTTCAAAATACCAGTTATGTACTTGAATAGTTCCTGTTTATTATAAGTAAGGGTGTGTTCTCGGTTTTTGGTGCTAAAAACTATTTGGTACAATAGCTGAGTGTAGGTGCTCATCTCGTTCTTTGAATTCAACCCTTTTAGGGTTGGCGTTGTGTTTGTTTCATCTCCACCGGTTTTACCGGTGGTTATTCATGTTTAACCCCCTTCGGGGTTACATCTGTTAATTCCTGATTCTTAATTCGTAATTGATTTCGGATAGCATACAAAGTACTTACGTGTAACCGTATTAAGCGCCGTAGCATTCAAGTTATCTGATGCTTTAGCGAAGTCCATTATTTTACCATTAGGGAAAAGTATGTTAATGCGCACATCTTGTATACTGTAGGCATCGTTGGTTACTTCATCCGAGCAGACAAAATATTTTACATCTTTTTTTGCGATCTTGTATTTATCTATTGCCTCTTCTTGTAAAGTCTTTAATTGACTTGCAGGAAAGGGTTTGTTATTAATAACGATCTTATACAACTGACGATTGATGAGCCATTTACTAAGTGTAGATAAAATAGGGTCTTTATGATTTACCCACACTTTTATGCTGCTCAATACATCATAATCGTCAAGTTGTGCAAAAGTTTCCAGCAGGCGGCCATCTTTTGCAAAATCTTTCTTGGTATGGTGGTTATACAAAAACTCGTGGAAAGCAGGCGTGCAAAATAGTTCCACACCCTGGCCTGCCAATTCTTTAGCGCGCCTTAATATGTTTACCAAAAGCTCCATACCTGCCAATACTGTTTTGTGCAGGTAAACCTGCCAGTACATAAGCCTGCGGGCAATAATAAACTTTTCAATACTGTATATGCCTTTGGCTTCAACTACCAGGTTACCGTTGGCTACAGTGAGCATTTTTATAATACGGTCGTACCCGATTACGCCTTCCGATACTCCGGTGAAGAATGTATCACGTGTCAAGTAGTCGAGGCGGTCAACATCAAGTTGGCTAGATACCAACTGATGTAAAAACTTCTTTTTATACTGGTTGCGGAAAATCTGTATGGCTTGGGTCAACTTGCCTTTAAAGTGCTTGTTCAGGCTTTCCATCAAAAGCTCCGAAAGGTCTTCGTGGCTAACGCCATCAACAATGCTATGCTCTAATATGTGCGAAAATGGCCCGTGCCCCACATCGTGCAGTAATATGGCAATCTTGACACTTTCCGATTCCTGGTCTGTAATTTCAATTCCTTTCGATCGTAAGGTCTCAATAGCATTTTGCATCAGGTGCATAGCACCCAAAGCATGCTGAAAGCGTGTATGTATAGCGCCCGGGTAAACCAAATAGCTTATGCCCAACTGCTGTATGCGGCGCAAACGCTGAAAGTAAGGGTGCTCAATTAACTGGTAAATAATACCGTCGGGTACGGTAACAAAACCATATATAGGGTCGTTTATAATCTTCTTCTTTATCATAATGCAGCTACTCACCCCTAACCCCTCTCTACCTATAGAGAGGAGAAAAGCCTCTGAGTATTTTTAAATTGTATGTTATTTATCGTTCTCATTTTTATATACTCACTATATTTCTCCCCTCTCTGTTTTATAGAGAGGGGGCGGGGGTGAGTCACTATATTTTATTTAACACTTTTTCACAGTCGCTACCCAATATTACCCGATAAGTATCGTTATCTTTGTAAAGACCGAGTAAAAATTAATTATACACCGCAAAAATGGGAAAAATAAGCATTCTTTGGGCAGACGACGAGATCGATCTTTTAAAGCCCCACTTACTATACTTACAAGAAAAAGGATTTGATGTAAAAACAGTTACTAACGGAAATGATGCAGTTGACGAATTTACAAAAGGCAAAGACAGTTTCGATATAGTTTTTTTAGATGAGAATATGCCGGGCATATCGGGCCTTGAAACGTTGGGTAAGATAAAGAACATCAACCAGCGTATTCCTATAGTAATGATCACCAAGAGCGAAGAAGAGTCAATTATGAACGACGCTATTGGTTCAAAAATATCCGATTATTTGATTAAGCCCGTTAACCCTGGGCAGATATTGCTGGCTATTAAAAAGAACATCGATAAGAACCGCCTGATAAGTGAAAAGACCACATCGGGGTACCAGCAAGATTTCCGGAACATTGGTATGCAATTAGGTGAGAACCTGAACAGCAAGCAATGGGAAGAGGTTTATAAAAAACTCATCTATTGGGAACTTGAACTGGAAAGTTCTGGCGACGATAGTATGAAAGAAGTTTTCCAGATGCAAAAGGCTGAAGCCAATAGTTTGTTTGCCCGCTTTATTGAAAAGAACTATTTGAGCTGGCTGCAAAGTAAAGCCGTTGATGCGCCTGCTATGTCGCACACCCTTATGCGCAACAAAATTTTGCCTTTGGTAGAAAAGGAATCTGTACCAACCTTTATGTTATTGATAGATAACCTCCGTTTCGATCAATGGAAGGTATTGCAACCGGTTATTGAAGAACTATTTAAGGTAGATAAAGAAGAATCGTACTACGCTATACTGCCTACCTGCACACAATATGCACGTAATGCCATATTCGCGGGTTTAATGCCATCAGAGATTGAGAAGATGCATCCGGGCCTTTGGATGAACGACGAAGATGAAGGTGGTAAGAACTTACACGAGGCTGACTTTTTAGAAGGCAACCTGAAAAGGTTAGGCAAAAGCAACATTAAGTTCAGTTATAATAAGATAACCAACTTTGCTGATGGCAAAAAACTGTCGGAAAATATACACCAACTGGCCGGCAATAAGTTGAACGTGATCGTATACAACTTTGTAGATATGCTTTCGCATGCACGTACCGAAATGGAAGTGATACGCGAATTAGCCAGTGACGATGCTGCTTACCGCTCTATTACTCTTTCGTGGTTCCAGCACTCTCCGTTACATGATATATTAAAGCAGATTGCTGCAGCCAAGGCCAAGCTTATTATTACTACCGACCACGGTACCATAAAAGTTACTGAGGCTACCAAAGTTATTGGTGATAAGAACACCAATACCAACCTGCGTTACAAATCGGGTAAGAGCTTAACTTACCAGGCTAAAGATGTATTTGCGGTTAAAAACCCTGCCGAGGCCTTTTTGCCACGCCAGCATGTAAGCAGCGTGTTTGTTTTTGTGAAAGGTGACAAGTTCTTTGCTTACCCTAATAATTACAATTATTACGTTAACTACTATAAGGATACTTTTCAGCACGGGGGTATTTCACTCGAAGAAATGATCATACCTTTCGTGGCATTATCACCAAAATAATTCATGTTATTTGTATTTAATAGCCCCTGCCTTTAGGCAGGGGATTTTTTTTGCCCTCACCCCTTTTTCCCCTCTCCGGGGAGAGGGGTTGGGGAGTGGGATATTAACTTTTACCCCGGCATAAATGCCGGGGCTATGTAATAGGATAGGAAATCCTTTTTAACTTTGTTGGAAAGAAAAAATGCCCTTATGGTATTGAAATGGAGCGTAACCGAAGAGCATCAGCTTGAACAAATAGCAGTAGAGTTAATCTCTAATTTTAAGAACAATCGTGTGTTCACATTTTCCGGTAACCTGGGGAGTGGAAAAACCACCTTTATTAAGTATCTTTGTAAAGTTCTGGGTGTTACAGGGCAGGTAAGCAGCCCTACATTTGCCTTAGTGAATGAATATGACGGCCATAATAGCCTGAAAATCTATCACTTTGACTTTTATAGGATAAAGAATGAGAGGGAAGCTTACGACATGGGTTACGAGGAGTACTTTTATTCGGGAGGATATTGCTTTATTGAGTGGCCTGAGATGATAAATGAGTTGGTTCCGCCAGGTGCGGTTACCATTCAAATAGATGTAAACGGTAACACCCGGGAGATAAGTGTTAAAGAATAACGAATGTCGAATAATGAATAACGAAGGCCGAATGAATATAAAAACAACTTATTCAAAATAAAATATCCTTACATCCTTTCCCCTCTCTATTTGTAGAGAGGGGCAGGGGGTGAATAATTATAAACAACCGGTATGATATCATCGAAAGAATTAATTGAGTCTTTATCGAGGGGCGCACTTTCGCCACAGGAAGAAACCCTGGAAGTTGCCCGCAAAAAGGGTAACATGTACATTGGTATACCTAAAGAAATTTCGACAGAAGAAAAACGTTTGGCCTTAGTGCCCGACGACGTTGCCCTGTTGGTAAATAATGGCCACCAGGTATTGGTAGAAACCGGTGCCGGTAAGAATGCCCATTTTGAAGACAACGATTACAGTGAAGCTGGTGCACAGATAGCTTACACTGCAAATGATGTATATACTAAGTCAGATATCATATTAAAGGTAGCTCCTCCCTTGGTATCTGAAATTAATATGATGAAGCCGAACCAAACGCTTATATCGGCATTGCAGCTTACCATTCAGCCTAAAGATTTTTTAAAGCACCTGATGCTGAAAAAGGTTAATGCTATTGCATTCGACTGGTTACGTGACGAATCGGACATTTACCCGGTTATCCGTTACATGAGTGAGATTGTGGGAGGTACATCTATATCAATTGCAGAAGAGTATTTGAGTAACATACACGATGGCCCCGGATTGATAATGGGTGGTGTATCAGGCATATCGCCAACCGAAGTAATAATATTAGGTGCCGGTACCGTAGGCGAATTTGCAGCCCGTGCTGCACTTGGCCGTGGCGCTATTGTTAAGGTATTCGATAACTCTATTTATAGGTTAAGGCGTTTGCAAACTATGATAGGTGCACGTGTGTTCACCTCTACCATCAGGCCAAGGATCTTGGGCCGCCACCTTAAATCAGCCGACGTAGTTATTGGCGCTATGCGATCTACCAATGGTCGCACACCTTGCATTGTTACCGAAGAAATGGTGACTGATATGAAAGCAGGCTCTGTTATAGTTGACGTAAGTATTGACCAGGGCGGATGCTTTGAAACATCGAAGGTTACTACCCATAGCGACCCTGTTTTCCGTAAGCATGGTGTAACCCACTACTGTGTGCCAAATATTGCGTCACGTGTTTCGCGTACAGCTTCAATAGCATTGAGCAATATTTTTACCCCAATGCTAGTGCGTGCAGGCGATGAGGGAGGATTAGAGAATTTAATACGACAGGATATACAGGTAAGGAACGGAATTTACATTTATAAAGGATTGCTGACAAATAAATATTTGGGCGAGGCCTTCAAAATTCCCTACAAGGATTTAGAGTTGTTGATAATGTCTGGCAAGTAATTTTGTTGAAAACATTATTTAGTCGCAAAACCCTACGTATTCGGCGTTTTAAGGGCTGTGTTAATAACAATGTTAAAAAAATAGAAAGCACAATTGGTTCTACCGTTTCAGTAAAAAATATTTTTGCAAGTACACTTTTGAAAAGTGAAAAAAATTAAAAAAATGTAAAACATTACACCTAAAGAATTAGCCCGATGATCAAAGACCAACCAACCCAAACAAAAACAGCCGTGACCTACGACGAGATACGTGCAAAATGCATAGAGTATTTTGGAGGAGACGAATTAGCTGCATCTACCTGGATGAACAAATATGCCCTGCGCGATAAGAATGGCGTATTACAGGAAACTACACCGGATGATATGCACCGTCGTATGGCGCATGAATTCGCCCGTAAAGAAAAAGAATACGCGGATATCACTACCATGAATGGTAAGCATGCTCTATTGTCGGCATACGGACAAAAGAGAGGATTGCTTACTGAAGAGAAGATTTTTGAAATGTTCAAGGGCTTTAAATATGTAATACCACAAGGAAGCGTAATGTTTGGTTTGGGTAACAAGCATGTAATCGCATCTTTGTCAAATTGTGTTGTTCTTCCTGAAATATATGATTCATACGGAGGTATTATGCATACCGACCAGCAATTAGCTCAGTTATTCAAAAGGCGTTGCGGTGTTGGTATCGATATTTCTACACTTCGCCCTTCTGGCATATCGGTAAACAATTCTGCCGGTACCACAACAGGCGCAGTATCGTTCATGGAAAGGTTTTCGAACACCACCCGTGAAGTTGCTCAAAACGGAAGACGTGGCGCGTTAATGATCACTATTGACATTGCTCACCCTGATGTAGAGAACTTTGTACTTATTAAGCAAGACTTATCAAAAGTTACCGGCGCTAACATTTCAGTTCGTCTATCTGACGAGTTTATGGAAGCTGTTGTTAATGATAAAGAATATACACACCGTTGGCCAATTGAATCAGATGCTCCTTCGGTTACCAAAACCATTAAGGCTCGCGAACTTTGGAACACCGTTATTAAAGCGGCTCACCAAAGCGCTGAACCGGGACTTATCTTCTGGGATCGCCAGCACAAGTATTCAACATCTTCAGTATATCCTGGCTTTAAGAACGTATCTACCAACCCTTGCTCAGAAATTGCGATGCAAGGCGGTGATAGCTGCAGGCTGATCGCTATCAACCTTTACAACTTTGTTGAAAAGCCATTTACTCCTGAAGCAGCTTTCAATTACGAAAAGTTCTACCAGGTTACCTACGAGTCACAACGTTTAATGGATGACTTAGTTGACCTTGAGCTTGAATCGATTGAAAGGATCATGAACAAGATACAAGCTGATAAGGAACCAAGTGATATTAAGAAAATAGAAGTTGATACCTGGAAACTGCTTTACGATGCAGGTAAGAAGGGTAGGCGTACAGGCCTTGGCTTTACAGCTCTTGGCGATGCTATGGCAGCATTGAATCACAAGTTCGATTCGAAAGAAGCGATGGTGGAAGTAGATAAAATGATGCGCACCAAGTGTGATGCAGAATTTACCAGCTCTATCGACCTATCAGTTGAACGCGGTTCGTTCGAAGGTTTTGATCCTAAGATCGAGAACACTTCAGAGTTCGTTCAAATGTTAGAAAAGGAAATGCCAGAGGTTTACAACCGTATGATGAAGTTGGGCCGCCGTAATATTTCTATAAGCACTGTAGCTCCTACAGGCAGCTTAAGTATTTTGGCTGAAACATCTTCGGGTTTAGAACCGGTTTACTTACTCTCTTACAAGAGAAGAAGGAAGATCAATCCTAACGACAAAAATGCTAAGGTTGACTTTGTAGATAAAATGGGCGACAAGTGGGAAGAATTCATGGTGTATCATCCAAAAGTGAAAACATGGATGAACGTTACCGGCAACACCGATATTACCAAGAGCCCTTATGCAGGTTCAACTGCTCCTGAAATTGACTGGATCAAACGTGTTGAATTGCAATCGCTTGTTCAAAAATACACAACACATAGTATTAGCTCTACCATTAACCTGCCAAACGATGTGGCAGTAGAAAGCGTAGGCGAAATTTATATACAAGCCTGGAAACAAGGCTTAAAGGGTATTACCGTTTACCGTGATGGTTCACGCAGTGGTGTACTTATTGCAGCTGAAGATAAGAACAAGAAAGCCGTAGTAAATGCAAACGGACAATTTACCGAAACCATTGCACCTAAGCGTCCACGCGAACTGGAAGCTGAAGTAATTCGTTTTAACAACGGCCCTGAAAAATGGATCGCGGTTGTAGGTATATTGAATGGTAAACCATACGAAGTATTTACCGGTAAGGCTGAAGATGTATTTAACCTGCCAATGTGGGTGCAAAAAGGCTGGGTAATGAAGAATAAGAATGAAGATGGTAAGAAACGTTATGACTTCCGTTACAAAGACAAGGATGGTTATAACATTACCATTGAAGGCTTATCACGCAGCTTCGATAAAGAATATTGGAACTATGCTAAGTTATTATCGGGTGTATTGCGCCACGGTATGCCTATACCACATGTGGTTGACCTGATAGCTAACCTTAACCTGTATGATGATTCTATTAACACATGGAAAGCAGGTGTAGAAAGAGCATTGAAAAAGTATATACCAGATGGAACCCAAAGCAAGGACAGAAAATGTTCGAGCTGCGGAGATGAGGACGGACTCATTTACGAAGAAGGTTGCCTGAAATGCAAAAACTGCGGATACTCAAAATGTGGTTGATATTTGCTTGATGGATTGAAACTTAAAAGCCCTGCAGAAATGCGGGGCTTTTTTGTTTTGAGAGTATGGCATTTGGAATAATATTACTTTTACTAAAGTAACGAAGTGGGAAGTAATAGAGAAGTTTCCGCGGAAAGCAATTCATATTGTGGATAGGAAAAAGAGAATAAGAAGCGTTGTTGTTTTATACTTTACTGTAATATGCACAGTTGCTTTTTCCCAAAGTCATATAATTGATTCACTCAGGAATGTTCTAGGTACTCAAAAAGAGGATACCTCTAAAGTAAATATCTTAAACGCACTGGCCGATAAGCTTGAAATAGCAGGCAAGCTGGACAGTGCATTAGTTTGTTCGAACAGTGCACAAACACTTGCTAAAAAACTGAATTTTAAAAATGGTGTTGCCGCCACGTTCATTCATATTGGGTATGTATATGAAGATGAAGGCAAGTTTGATTCTGCTATTAAAAGCCATGAAAAAGCTTTAGCCGTTTACAAAGAAGCAGGTAGTAAATATGGAATGAGTCTGTGCCTTTCTAGCATTGGTTTTTTGAATAGCGAACTGGGGAATTATGATAAGGCAATTGCTTACGACAAGCAATCATTGGCACTGGCCGAAGAAATTGGATATAAGGATGGCATAGCCAGAGATTTTCAAAATATTGCGGCTATATATAAGCGTCAGAGTAATTACCCTGCCGCCCTTGAATATGACTCGAAGTCTTTGGCTATTTACCAGCAAAAAAACGATAGTGAAGGTATGGCCGATTGCATGATAGGCATGGCTAATATATATGTAAATGAAAGTAATTATGCCAAAGGGCTTGAGTATGGTTTTAAAGCATTAGCTATAAGCCAGCGAATTGAAAACAAATTTGTTGAAGGAGTGTGCCTAACAAATATTGGCACCGCTTATCAGGAACAAGGGAATAACACTAAAGCGCTCGAATATTATTTTAAGTCGCTTACGGTTATGCAGAAGCTTGAGAACAAGAATAGTTCAGCCACTATATTAGGAAATATAGGCGGTATTTATTTTGAGCAGGGCAATATGAGCCAGGCGCTGGTGTATGAATTTCAGGCATTGGCAATTTCTAAGGAATTGGGTAGTAAGCAAGTTATTAGCCTTACCCTGAATACCATTGGCGCCTTTTATCAGCAACAGGCGCGTGTTTATAAAGTGGCTCAACAAAACCCTGAAAGGAGATCGCGGAGTGTCTATCCTGTTAGCATGAAGGATTCCCTTTATACAAAAGCCTTGAGTTATTATTTTCAATCGCTTGTTATTAGCAGAGAAATAGGAGAGAAGAAGACGATGGTACTTAACTTAAATAATATTGGTGAAGTGTATATGCTTCAAAAAAATTACAGGGCATCAAAAGCGTATCTCGATTCTGCTCTCACTTTATCTATTAGTAATGGTGAAAAGGATAACATTGCATCTTGCTACAAAGACCTGGCTCGTTTAGACAGTGCTACCGGAAATTACAGAGGCGCTTACGAGAACAATAAAAATTATATTGTTTACAGAGACAGTATTAATAATAATGAAAGTGATAGAAAAATTGCGCGTATTGAATTAGGGTATGATTTTAAAATTAAACAAGATTCGATCAATGCCGTGCAGGAGAATACAAATATTATTAAAGCGGATGAAAGCAGAAGGAAAAGTATTGTTACATGGAGCGCGATTATTATAGCCATACTTATAGCATTGTCGGCCGGCGTGTTTATTAATGGCCAACAAATAAAACGTAAACGCGATAAGGCATTGTTCGAATTGAACATGATGGCCGCTGAGCAGGAAAAGGGTTTCCTGAAAGTAGAAAAACAGCATGTTGAAAAAGAATTGCAACTGGCAAGAGAAACGTTGAACGATTATATTAAAACTATGGTCGGGAAAAATGAATTGCTTGAACAGTTTAAAATAGATATAGAAAACCTTAAAAATTATAAAGCGAATAAGTAAAAATCACAGTCAATGTACAGAAAACAGAGCTTTTTGAAAAGGAGGTGGTCTCCAGACTGTGTTCGATGTAAATCGGCGGCAAAAGTAGTTTCTTTTTGAGGCAAAGTGAAAATCAAGTTATTACATTAATATTAACAATTTGGTTTTATGGCAAAAAACATGGCCCTGTCTTGTATAAGAGGTATTCAATCGCATTAATTCAGGTTTATTTTTTTTGCCTGCGCTACTTTCATTTATGGAACAAAAGTATGCTCGATAACTTGCTATTACCTAACAAACGGCATCTACAAGCTTATCTACAAAACACAACAATACTGGTTATCAAACAGATTCAACTATATCATCTATTGAGTCTCCTTCGGGCTGGCCAAGTTTTTTGCGCAAACGGTAACGGGTTTGCCTGATCGTGGCAAACGACACTCCAAGTATTCCTGCCATTTGTTTGGTATCTAGTTTTAGTTTGGTAAGACAAACCAAACGTATTTCGGCTTGGGT
>JABDHI010000040.1 GCA_013285655.1 Bacteroidota bacterium | reverse complement strand
CCGAGCACAACGACAAAGGCACGATGGGGTTCATCATCAACCGTAAGCTTAACGTTAGCCCTACACAAGCTATAGATAACTTCCCCGAGTTTGATGACGATATGTATTACGGCGGCCCTGTAAATTCGGACCAGCTGTTTTACCTGCATACCAAACCAGACCTTTTAGAAGGAAGCCTTGAAATTATGCCCGGCATATACATGGGTGGCGATTACGAGACTTTGAAGAACCTGATAGATATTAAGAAGATCACCCCTAAGGATATCCGCTTTTATGTGGGCTATTCGGGTTGGTCGGCAGGACAATTGAAGAAAGAACTAAAAGAGAATTCGTGGATAGTAATGCCCGGTGGCGCTGACCATTTTAAAGCGACCAATTACAAAGGCCTTTGGAAAGAGATATTGAAAGGCAAAGGCGGCAAGTACTCTGTAGTAGCTGATTTCCCTGAGGATCCTACGTTAAACTAAATACAGTGAACTTCCTTGCACACCTATACCTGGCAGGAGAAGACGAAGGGCTAATAGTCGGTAACTTTATAGCAGATTCAGTTAAGGGTAACAAGTTCAATGACTACGGACCCCGCATTGCTAAAGGCATTCAAATGCATCGTGAGATAGATTTCTTTAGTGATACACATCCTGTCTACAGGCAAAGCGTGCACCGCCTCTCTCCTACTTATGGCAAGTTCTCAGGCGTTATTACGGATATGTTCTACGACCACTTCCTTGCCAAATACTGGAACGACTATTCGAACATACCGCTTAAGGACTTTGTTGAGAATGCTTACGCTATACTTCGCCACCACCAGGCTGAGTTTCCTGAGAAGAGTCGCGTTATACTTACCTATATGAGCAAGCACGATTGGTTGACATCATACGCTAAGCCGGAAGGCATACGCAGGGCGCTTAAGGGCTTATCGGAACGGATGGCTTATTACTCCCCTATGGATGAAGCCGTTAATGAATTAGAGAAAGACTTTGAACTATACAAAGCTGACTTTACAGAGTTCTTTCCTTTGCTGCAAAAGCATGTGGAGCATTTCAAGGCTTAGACTCACCCCTGCACCTCTCTCTACCAGTAGAGAGGGGAAATGACATACATTAACTTACACTGTTACTCTCCCTTCTCTATTAAATAGAGAAGGGTTGAGGATGAGTATAATGATGGCTTAGCAACCTGTACCCAGCCTGAGTTCATAGAGATAGCGCAAGTCATCCAGCTTAATAGCATAGAAGCCTTTACGGTTCTCAGCATTGAAGTTGCCACGTAGTATATCGCCCACAGATCGCCCTGGGTAAGGCATTGAGAAGTAATAGTAGCGCCCTTGTATATAACGTTCCTTACCATTAATCTTCACAAAACTTGAATCAGCTCGTTTGTAGAATGTAATGCTATCGTTCACTATACCGTTCTTGGCAGGGTTCTCAATCAGCAACACCCATTTGCCATCCGGATAGAATACACTATCAAGCTGTATGTGTTTAAAGGCATTCTGTGGTGAATGTGCTGCATAACTCTTCTCCCATTCAGGAATAGAAGTAGCTGTAGTTGCAAAGTAGAGTTCTTTCTTCATGTCCTTGCAATCCATAATAATGCGGGTGCCGTTTATCCAATCGCCCAGGCAGGCATTATCACCCAGGTAAACGATTTCTGGTGTAGCGGTATCTTTCTGAACCGTATCTATCATATTATAGTAAGCCTGCAACTGAGCAGTGTACGATGAAGTGTTAGCATAAGTGTTCTTGACAAACAACAATATGGCTGCTCCGTATGCAACCAACATAACCAAGTACCACCTACCCGACAATTTTCTGATCTCACTGAAAGCAATTGCAGTCAATATGAAAGGATATATCAACCAAGGGATAAGATAATGATGCTGGTCATCGAGCTTAATACCTTTAAGTAACACAAGTTGAACAATGCCCCAAATAGCAAACACTACAACCAATTTAATCAGGAAGCTCCTTTCGAGAGTATTGCGAATTAGAATCAACAATGCAATTGGCGAAAGAAAGAACGCCGCCGCTCCCACAAACTGGAAGGTGTTATATATGGCAATGGACAATATTGATTCAGGGTATGAGTAAGAATATATTTTATGGATGTGAAGAACTATAGCAAGCAAACCAAGGAACGGCAACAACGAGGCAAGAACAGAAAGGAGATATTCTTTAGAGAATATCTTCTTGGTTGGGTTAAAGAACAAGTAATCGGTTAACAACAATATAGGAACACAGAATATGAAACTCTCTTTACTAATACCCGCTAACAAGAATAGCAATGCAGGCAATACATAGAAGCCCATCACGCCTTTCTTTCTATAATACAACCAGGCATACATGCCGGCAAGTAAAAGCATTTCGCCCAAATCTTGTGGCGGAGGAATGAGGGTCCACCAGGTTTCGTTGTTACGGCCAAAAGCATATACGGCTACAACTATTAAAGCCGAAAGTCGGTCAACTTCAAAACAAGTAAAGATGCCAAGTAAGAAGAATGCAGAAAGAAACAGGATAATAAGATTCGACAAACGAAACAAGTGGGTATTATCACCACATATCTTACACAACAGTTCATCGTAAGCCCAGGTCAGTGGCCTGAAACGCCCCAAATGTGCATCGATACCAAAGGTGCCTTTTAAATCAGGTGTATAGCCATACAGCGCAGCTTTATATGAGACAGAGGCCTTATCAGGGTGAAGCATAGCTAATGCACGGTGATCATCTCCGTACGAAAATGGCAAGTGATATACCTTATGTGTAACCATAAAGAATAACACCGTAATTAAAACAGAGATAACAAGATTGTATGGTATGGTTGCCTTTGCCTTCATAGACTCACACAAATATATCCACATAATTCATAAATAATTGTAAAAACATATATGTAGCTAAATAACTTCACATATATTTGTAGCCAAATAACTACATAATGAATTTACGCAGAGATGTTTTTCAAGCTATAGCAGACCCAACCAGAAGGGCCATACTCCTATTGGTAGCATCACAAGCCATGACTGCGGGAGCAATAGCATCGAACTTCGACACTGCAAGACCAACCGTTTCAAAACACCTGCAAATACTAACAGAGTGTGAATTACTTGGGCAAAAGCAAAATGGCAGAGAGATATATTATCACCTTAACGCAAAAAACATGAAAGAAGTAGCAAATTTTATTGAACCATTCCGTAAAATGTGGGATGACAGATATAACAAACTAGAAGAAGTAATGAAAAAATATAAACCTAAAAAATAACATACCATGGAACTGAAAACAAAAGTACATGCCGAAGACGGCAAACAAGATTTAACGATAACCAGGGAGTTTGATCTACCTGTTGAATTGCTTTTCAGGGCTCACGTAGACCCTGAAATTATTGTACAGTGGAAGGCGATCCCCAATACTACAGCCAAAATACTGAAGTTTGGAGGAAAGAAACACGGCAGCTACCACATGCAATCGACCGACGCGCAAGGGAAAGTAGTATCAAACGTTCATGGGGTGATTCACGAGTTTATACCTAACCAGAAGATAATTCGAACATTTGAAGTAGAGAATGCGCCTATTGGGGTACAGCTCGAGATCTATGATTTCGAAGCACTTACTGATAACACAAGCAAACTCAACCTGCATGTAATTTATGAATCGGGTGCAATACGAGATCAGGTACTTAAAATGCCCGGTGCTTCAGGCTATACCATGGGCATGGCACACGACAGGATGCAAGAAATTATGAACAAATTAAAATAACACACCATGGAACAGAAAACAAAAGTTACTGCTGAAGATGGCAAACAGGACCTGATGATTACACGGGAATTTGATCTACCTGTTGAATTGCTTTTTAAAGCACATACCGATCCAGAACTTATTGAGCAATGGATGTCTAATCCCTATGCCACTTCTAAATTATTGAAGTTCGAAGGCAAGAAACATGGTAGTTACCAGCAGCAATCGACCGATGCAAATGGTAAGGTTGTGTTTAGCGCCAGTGGCGTATTCCATGATATTATACCAAACAAAAAAATCATCCGTACATTTGAAATGGAGAATGCTCCCTTAGGTGTTCAATTAGAAATACTAAATTTCGAGAAACTTGACGACCACAAAAGCAAGCTAACAACACATACAATATATGAATCGGGCGTTTTAAGAGACCAGCAGTTAAAAATGCCTTTCGCACAAGGACTCAGCATGGCACACGACAGGATGCAGGAGATAGTAAGTAAATTAAAATAATATATCATGGCAAAGAGTGAAACAAACCCCAAAGTAGATTGGTTCTTTACTAAAGACTCAAAATGGCAGGCGGAATATAGTAAACTAAGGACCGTTGCGCTTGATTGTGGCTTAACCGAAGAGTTGAAATGGGGCAACCCATGTTATACCCTGGGAGATAAGAACATAGTGCTTATACATGGCTTTAAAGAATATTGTGCCTATTTATTTTTTAAAGGTGCCTTATTGAAAGATGCAAAGGGCATATTGATACAACAAACTCCCAATGTACAAGTGCCCCGACAAATTAGATTCACCTCGGTTGCCCAAATAAGAAAGCTAGCCCCTACCCTTAAAGCCTATATAAAGGAAGCTATAGAAGTAGAAAAAGCGGGAGTTAAAGTAGAGTTAAAAAAAACCTCGGAATATAAAATGCCTGAAGAACTGCAGAATGCATTAGAAGAAAATGCGGCTTTGAAAAAAGCTTTTCATGCATTAACTCCAGGCAGGCAAAGAGGATACATGTATTATATTTCTCAGGCAAAACAATCTAAAACCCGTTCAGAAAGAGTTGCTAAATACACCAAGCATATTCTCAACGGAAAAGGGATCGACGATTAATAATTTATAACAACAAACTAAAACATAAAAATATGAGCAAAGGAAAATTGATTACTTATTGGATAGCCACAGGTTTATTGGCATTGGGAATGTTTTCGAGCGGTTTGCAACAAGTAATGAGAACCAAACAGATGGTTGACCTAATAACCCCTCTAGGTTACCCAGTCTACTTTTTAACTTTATTAGGTGTATGGAAGATATTGGGTGTTATAGCCATTTTGGTTCCTAAGTTTAAATTACTAAAAGAGTGGGCTTATGCCGGCTTCTTCTTTGCTATGAGCGGAGCACTTGTTTCTCATTTAGCAATATCCGATTACAATGTCAAATCAATTCTTGGGCCTGTATTTCAAATGATCTTCATTGTTCTATCCTGGTACTTTAGGCCAGATAACAGGAAGGTTGTTGTCAACAATTGATCCTTTGACGTCTTGCTCAAATTAATTATGTATAATTATTATGAATGATATAAACAACACAATAGCAAAATTAGAATTTGCTCAAATTGGTTGGGTAGTTCCTGATATTCATACTGCAGTAAAATTTCTCGGCAATACACTTGGTGTTGCCGTTTTTCCTCAGCCGGAACATGTACGTGCACAGGACTTGGGAATGACATATTATGGCAAAGTAGTGGCAGGCGAATGGTTAACTACTCAGACCTACAATGGAAGTACCTTTATAGAGCTCATCCAGCCAATTTCGGGCCAAAGCATATTTCACGACTACTTAGCTAAATATCCTTTAGGTGGCACACAGCATCTTGCTTTCCGTTTGCCGATTAATGATTTTAGCCAAATAACTGGCGATCTTCGTAAACAAAAGTATACCGTTATTAGCGAAGTGGACCATCCTATTGCGCGAATGACTTTTTTTGACACTTACCAAACACTTGGTGTAGCTACTGAAATTATGGGTGTTACTCAGGAAGGATGGAAAGCCATTGAACAAATGAAGAAGACAAATTGAGGTTACATATAATTCTGCACATATAACAAGCACAAAAAGTAATATTTTTGTAATAAATATTATACATATGTTACGTTCCATACCATTTCTTTTATTCGATGGAAACTGCGCCGAGGCAATGACATTTTATCATAAATGCCTGGGAGGAGAATTAACCCTCACTAAGCTTGGTGACACTCCAATGAAAAGTCAGTTTCCGCCTGAAAAGCATAATAGAATAATTAATGCCAGCATAGTAAATGGCGATATTACTATTTCGGCTACAGATTGGATGGCCTCGCCGGCATTTGAACCCTTACGGGGTAATATGTTTAGCGTATTTATTACACGCGGTAACTATGATGAATTAAAAGAAGTTTTTGATAAACTTTCTGAAGGAGCAAGCAAAGATTGGTTTCAACCATTACACGATATGCCTTTGGGAATCTACGGACAGTTCTTCGACAGATATGGTGTTTCCTGGATATTTATGGGAGAAAAGAAGCAATAAAAATAATTACAGATATTAGTAAAGGGTAAATAATTAAATAATATAATGAACCCGAGAGCTGATATATATTTTGCGGAAGCCCAAAAGTGGCAAGAGGAATTAGAAACATTGAGAATGATCATTCTCGATTGTGGCTTGATGGAAGAAGTGAAGTGGAGCGTACCTATTTATACATTTAACAAAAAGAACATTGTTGGAATAAACGGATTCAAAGAATCTGTTGCGTTGGCATTTTTCAAGGGCGCATTGTTAAGCGATACTGAAGGTATTTTACTTAAGCCCGGCACCCTAACACAGGCGGGGCGTTGGATTAAGTTTAGGTCGGTTGAAGAAATAATTAAACTGGCCCCTGTACTCAAAGCTTATATTTTTGAAGCTATTGAAGTAGAAAAAGCCGGCTTGAAAGTGATCAAGAAAAAGACAGCAGACTTTCCTGTACCTAAAGAGTTTCAAAACAAACTAGATGAAATGCCTAACTTGAAAAAGGCATTCAAGGCATTGACACCTGGTCGGCAAAGAGCCTATCTTTTTTATTTTGCAGATGCCAAACAGTCTAAAACCCGCGAAGCAAGAATTGAAAAATGGATACGACAAATCCTTAATGGGAAGGGGCTAACTGACTAACAAAAAGGCTACCTATGAATGCATCTTACTTAGCAGCCAATTTTTCCCTTCGGCATACGTCTTAAAAGTAAATGGCTTTAATGAAGGGTGATCAAATGCTAAATGAGCTCTGCTTTTCATCTCGGCTTCTTTTGAATTTACTATGTATGCCTTTGCAATAATGTTTTTATCATGCGGATTACTTATAATATACTCAATTGCGTCTTCGGTAACCGTGTAATGGTTCTCAGGTTCAAATATTATGCAATAAGGCTTCCTATTAGCTTTTTGATTGCCAAATTCATAAATCTGTTCTATGTCGGTATCTTCAATAACTGCGTTGTCTAGAAATTTTACTGAGAGGATATTGTCTTCGAAATGAGTTTCAATTTTGGGGTTTTTCATAGCAAGTATTTAAACGCTAAAAATAACACTAAAATGTATTTGGCGAATTGTTGACATAAAAAAATGCATACAACAAATTCTCCTTGAAAGAAAGACGAATGATTAGTACATTTGATTAGAATATAAATCCCAGCTATTGAGACACCTCCCTATTATTGGCCGTATTTTCTATAGCATAGCTATAGTTGCAATGGGGCTTCAAACCATTTATACCAGAAGGCTCCCTTATATGCTGATACCACCAACGCATTTATCGCCAACAACTATTTCGGCGCTCGCCTACGTTATAGGAAGTATATTATTTTTGACCGGAATAAGTATTGCTTTCAATAAAACAGCACGGTTAGCCTCACTCCTATCAGGATGTTTGCTTTTATTGGTATTTTGTTTTGGCTTTATCCCTTATGAATTATTAGCCGACCCCAATTATTTGCAGTTTGGTGCATGGGAGAATGCAGAAAAGGAATTGGCATTATCTTCAGGGGCATTTGTAATTGCAGGTTGTTTTAAAGGCGCGCTCTCAAACAAACTTTACTCCAGGGTACTATCTTTTGGCTCTATTTTATTTGCTCTTACCGTACTATGTTTTGGCACCGACCATTTATTGTACGCAAAGGATGCTGCAGATTATGTTCCGGTATGGGTACCCAACCACATATTCTGGATATACTTTACAGGCATTGCATTAATTGGCTCAGGGCTTACCATTATTCTAAAAATTAAACCCGCATTATTTGCAACTCTTTTAGGCCTAATGATATTTACCTGGTTTATTATTTTGCATATACCAAAAGTTATAGAGGCTCCTTCGGCTGCCGAAATGCGAGGAGAGCTTACCAGTGCATTATTAGCATTGGCCTATAGCGGCACTGCTTTTGTGATTGCAACATCAACTAAAATTGAAAACAAAGGCTAGCACATCTTTTATCATCTCAACTTAAAAGCTTAATGATTTGATAGCATTGCCTGGCACTGAATAATTTCTTAAGCTTTATTTCTATTACTAAAATTCGTTTATTTTTACAACCATTCACAAACATCAACTCTCCCAGATGAGTTTAACTCAAACAAGAAACTTAAATACCAGCCAAATTAATTTAAAATGGCCAGTCATTTTTATTGGACTATTTGTGGCAGGAATTAACACAGTTATTGCTGGTACCACATGTGACACCAGCCATGCGAAGGTAAAAACATTAAATAGCGGCCCTACTAATACTGCTTTAACTCAAAACTGCGTTAATATTGATGCAATTTATATTGTTATTGAAGAAGCTATTAATATAGGCGCTCCAACGTATAATCAGGGAAACATAATGGGCTGTTACCGCATTTACGAGGGAGCTGCTTATAAGATCATTTATAAGTATGGAGGCGAATGCAAGGAGATAAAAGACATTCTTGAAGCAGCCCTTGAAAAGTCATATGGAGATTATTCTGCAGCAGATAAGGCATGGATCATGCGTAAGGCATTCGATGCAATAATGGGTGTACCGACAACTACCAAATAGCTAATTCAGATATAGATGTTTATTCCGGCTTTTTGAGAAAAGCAGACGGAATAATATACTTATTAATCTTAAGAACACTGGCTAGAATAAAAAACACAGTCCCTCCGGGCAAAATTGTAAGTGCTATAAGGTCGACCGTTTTCAGCACGTCCTTCATCTGGTTACCAATCTGCACTTTTTCTTCATGACTCAGTTCTTTGCCATGAAACGCTGATTGGTTCATTAAATAAAAAGCAGCCTTTGTGTCATGGCTTTCCTTTTCAACATTGACTATGAACGTTTGGTAATTAACCTTCAGTTTTTCAAGTAATACTTTCGGGTCATGTTCAGGTAAATGACCTTCAGCTTTAATATGAGCAATCAATTCTTCAATACTATTCATAAAGCAAAGCTATTATTTATAAAATTATCATAAGCTATCTTACTTTACTCTGTAAAAAATCCGCTTACGCGTATTCACCTAGAGATGAATCACTTAAAAACCAGCATATAATTAAATTTAAAAGAAACCTGTCCACTATGTACTTCTCTATTTTTTAACATTACAATTGCATCACACTTTTTCTTTTACCTTTATAGTTAGATTGCTCTATTTAACTTCCCAATAAAAGCCACTAAGATTCTATGAAGAGTCTATTTGTTATTTGTTTCTTGTTATTTAATAGTGTTGTATTTGCAATAACACCAAATGCAGAGGTGCTGAGTGAAGAAACATCTTGTAAAATTAAACATGATATTTTGTTTATGTCTTATGAAGTTGGCATAAGGATCAATAACTCAAAAGGTGACGATTATGCCAGGGTCAGCATATATTATTCCAAGGATAATCCTATATCTGACTTTGATGCATGGATTGAAGACGTCAATGGGACTAAAATCAGGAACATAGACAAGAAAGAAATTGTAGACAAGAATGAAATCAACGACAACAATCTGTTTGATGATAACTGTTCGCGAAGTTTTGAACTTAAGAATAGTGTATATCCTTACATAATTAAGTATAAATACACGCGCAAAAAAAAGGAATTCTTGGGAATATGTAGTTGGTCACCCGTTTATAATCCAAAAATACCGACCTTAAATTCCACACTTGTATTAACTGTTCCTAAAGATTACCAAATTAAAAAATATGAAAGAATGGTTGGTAAACCAATTATAGACAGTACAGCCAAAACTATAACCTATACCTGGAAAGAAAAGTATGAAAAGACCATAAAGACTGAAATGTGGAGTCCCTCAGAAAAAGAATTAATACCCGTGGTTATCATTGTCCCTATTGAATTTAAATATGGCTTAGAAGGGAATCAAAAAGACTGGACATCTTATGGAAATTGGATATCTGACCTAAACAAGGGCTTGGATGATTTACCCGAAAACGAAACTCTGAAAGTAAAACAGCTAATAGCCGGGGTAACCAATAAAAAGGAAATCATAAAACGGCTATATCAATACATGCAAGATAATACCAGATATGTAAGTGTACAGATTGGTGTAGGTGGGTTAAAAAGTTACCCTGCAACTGATGTTTGCACAAAAAAATATGGTGATTGTAAGGCACTCGTTAATTATATGAAAGCTTTATTAAAAGTTGTTGGCATACCGGCGTATTGCACTGCAATTTACGCTGATGCACACGAAAATCCTTCAAGAATCATTTCCGACTTTGCTGAAACACAATTTAACCATGTAATCCTTATGGTGCCTCTTGACAAAGACACTGTTTGGTTAGAATGCACATCAAAAATTACTCCGGCAGGATATATGGGAACATTTACCCAGAACAGATACGCATTAGTTTATGATGAAAGCAACAGCCACTTGATAAAAACCCCCTCGCTAACTCTTGAAAACTGCCTTACAATTTCAACAAAAAAAATAACAGTAGATACGCTTAACGGGGTTACAGTAAATAGCTCAGATACTTATTCTGGGAGCAAGTATGAACTTTATTCCAACCTTGCTTTACAGCTAACCAAAGATGAAATGAACAAAGTGCTATACAGTGATCTGCCATACGAAAACTTCGAACTAATGAGCTGGAATATTGCTGATAGGCAGCGTGATTCTGCTATAATAAAACTAAACTATAAAATAATATTAAAAGATAACCTGGTAAAATCAGGTAATTATTGGTCATTTTCCTTAGGTGGGCTAAAGGTCCCACAGTTTGAAGCGCCTGAAAAAAGAACATTACCGGTTATAATTTCATACCCCGTTTATTTTGTTGATTCTTCAACAATAATAATACCAGCTGGATTTAATGCAAAAAAACCATCACCCGTAAATATTGAAAGCACCTTCGGAATATTCAATATAAATTATGTAAAAAAGCAAAACTCAATTGAAATCTACAGAAAGCTACTAATTAAGTCTGGCGATATAGCTATTGGGGATTATAGCGCATTCTATAAATTTATAAATAAGTGTACTGATGAAGCTACCCCTCAAATCAATTTCAAAAGGAATGAATAAAAACTTACCACTCTTTTTTCTTTTTTTTTCTGTCATTCTACAATGCTCAGCTCAAAGCGAAGCTCGTCCTTCTGACACCACCTTACTAAGAGAGCTAAAAATAACCGAATACTCGAAAGATACTTCAGCAGGCGCAGTATTACTTCTAGATTATGGTAAGGTATCCATTGAAAATGACGGTTACAGTAGGCCATATGTAAGACTCTACACAATAACCCAGAGGATAAAAATCCTGAATGAATCTGGTTTAAACCGATCAAAACTCAACTTGGTTTTGTTTCAGAATTATGATGAAAAACTAATCAATATAGATGCAGTAACCTATAATCTTGAGGGAAATAAAATAATAGCTAGCCAACTTAAAAACAAAGAAATATATGACGATAAAATGTCCAAGGAAATATTAGTAAAAAAAATCGCAATGCCGGATGCAAAACCAGGGTCTGTTATATACCTTCACTATACTATACAATCAACAAACATACAGTCTTTCAACTGGTACTTTCAGGGAGCCAATCCAGTTGAAAACAGCAAATTTGAAGTATCTATACCACCGGTTTATGCTTATGAAACTATTTATCAGGGCTTAGATAGCAATTGCCAGCTAACTAAAGGAGAAGATTATGCTGTAGATAATTACGGACCTAACGGATATTTATACCATAACGCTTTAATTTCATATTCACTAAAAAACATCCCGGCGTTCAAAGATGAAACATTTATAACCACAGCCCAGGACTATATTGTAAAAATAGGGTTTCAGTTAAACAAATACCGATCTAGAGATTTGAAACAAGAAAAAACATTTTTAAGTACCTGGCCTGAATTAAATAAGGCTCTGCTTGATAATAGCCGATTTGGTGGGTATTTAAATTCTGACCAAGGAGATTTACATGTAATTCTTGCTCAACTTAAACTTGACGGCAAATCAGAAATGGAAAAAGCAAAAATCCTAGTTAATTATGTTAAAACAAATTACAAATGGAATAATCTTTACGACGTGCTTTCCCAAAAAAGTCTAACAGACTTTATGAAGGAGAAAACGGGGAATAGCGCAAATTTGAATCTATTACTCATTTCTCTTTTCAATGCGGCTAAAATGAATGCTCAACCTGTACTCTTAAGCACCCGAAACCATGGAAAAATAAAGGCGAATTACCCCTTAATCTCATATTTTAACAATGTAATTTGTTTCTTAAGCACTGATAGCATCTCGTTACTTCTTGATGCTACAAGGCCACAATTACCATTTTATTGTATTCCGCCCGATTATATTAATGGGTCGGGGCTTGTTGTCAGAAAGGATTCGACTGAGTGGGTAGTAATTAAATCTTCTGTTGTGTCCAAAGTTCAAAACATTATGACTTTAAAATTTACGCCAGCATGCGATTCTTTAAATGGAAGCTTGACAATGACGACAACAGGGTACGAAGCGTTTAAACTCAGACAATTTTGGAATACAGGATACGAAGACTTTTATTCGTTGGTTATTCAGGGTAAAAAAGGAACTTTCGACAGCGTGAAGGTGATAAATGAAGATGCACCAGAAAAGCCATTTATAGTAAACTACTCCGTTTCTGTACCCATGAACGACAGAAAGGTTGATACTTCAGTAAATGGTGATTCTTCGCAAATTTCGTTTCCACCATTTTTACAGGAAGTAGCATCAATCAACCCTCTAAAAATGCCTGAAAGAAAGTACCCTGTTGACTTTAACTATGATGTTTCCTACGAATACCGGTCTTTCATTTCCGTACCTGATGGATATCTCGTTTATCAAAAGCCTGCAGATACTTATTATTTTATGCGCGACAATAGTGCAACTTTCTTCTTTAAGGCTTCCCAATCAAATGAAAAATCGCTACAAGTTATCAGTTCCATTTCTTTCAACTCGTTATACCAGCCAGATGACTATAAGGAATTACAAAAATTTTTCGATGTAGTTATAAAGAAATACAAAGAGAATGTTATTTTAAGAAAAAAAACCTAGTCTTTTAACCTGTTGAAAACAGAATTACTCATTTTGTTACATACATTAAACTTATGGTTAAATTTGCTTATTAACAATAAGCATTTACAATGGGGTATATATCAAATTCAAAACGCAACTTGTTTTCTGTTTTAGCAGGGAATGAAAAATTTTTATACACCTCCGTATCTCGCAAAAAAAATACATGAGCGAATCGTCAAAGTGGGGTTACAAAACACTAAAAAAAATCAAACCATTACTTCTGACAATCAATGGATTGATGGGTAACAAAATTGAAAAGTGTAACCCCACTACAGCGGTTTTTCCGAATCAGAATTTATGGCGGAACTTTAATCCCTTTTTACCACCCTACATGACAAAAAATGTTATCTTTGAGCTTTGATGAATTTTCTCTTCCCTTCCTTCCTCTACGCACTTTCGGCTTTAAGTATTCCAATAGCAATCCATCTTTTCAACTTCAGGAGGTATAAAAAATTATACTTTTCGAATGTTCGGTTTCTGCAAGAGGTGGTTCAGGAATCTCGCTCCCGCTCGCGGTTAAAGCATTGGTTAGTACTATTATGCCGGATGCTGGTAATAGCTTTACTTGTATTTGCTTTTGCACAGCCTTACATACCAAACAAACAAGGCGCTATAACCGCAGGCAACAAAGCGGTAAGCATATTTATAGATAATTCCTTTAGTATGAACGCCATTAACCAGAATGGCACACTGTTGGAAGATGCCAAGAGTAAAGCATCGCAAATAGCACAATCGTTGAATGCAGCGGATAAGATACAGCTTATATCAGAAGATTTTGATGAAGCCCAGGAACGCTGGCTGAATAAAGATGAGTTCATGGAAGAACTGAAAGGCTTAAAGACATCCGCTTTCTCTCGCACACTGCCTGAAGTACTACACCGCCAACAAGAGAACCTTTTGCATAGCGGAAGCCCGGTAAAAGAAGCTTTTATAATATCTGACTTTCAAAAATCGGTATCTGATATATCTGACTTCCATTCGAACCCAGATATAACAACAGATTTAATACCTGAAACTGCAGAGACCAAAAACAATGTATCCATCGATACTTGCTGGTTTACCTCGCCTATTCATATACCCGGTAAGGCAGAGCAGCTGATGGTAAAGCTTAGTAATTATTCAACCGCTGCGGTTGCCAATTCGCCAATTAAGCTGCTATTAAATGGAGAAGAAAAAGCAGTGGGCAGTTACAATATCGATGCACAAGGGTCAACTATAGTATCCATGTCCTTTATTCCGGCAAAGAATTTAATACAGCAAGGAGAGCTTAAAATAAACGACTACCCTATAACCTTTGATGACAAGCTCTTTTTCTCATTCAAATTATCATCGAGTATACCGGTGCTTTGGGTACATCCTGATAGTACAAAGAAGAATGCCTACCTAAGCCTACTTTATGGCAGAGATTCATTGTTTACTTTCAGCAGCGCCATAGCTAACCATCTCGACTATTCAACCCTGCCGCACTACAGGCTTGTTATCCTCGATAATCTTAGTTTAATAACATCGGGTATGGGTAATGAACTTGCCAAATACGCATCACTGGGTGGCAACATATTAGTTATTCCGCCTGCAAACGGAATTGATTTGAACTCGTACAAAGATTTCCTTACTTCGGTAAACAGTTCTCATTACGAAAAGCTTGACACCACCCATTTAAAGGTTGATAAGCTTAATTACGAAAGCAATATATATGCAGGGGTCTTTGAAAAGAAACAGCATCCTAATATGGACCTACCTTCTGTTAGTAAGCATTATAGCATATCGCATAATACCAAGTCACTATCAGAAAACCTGATGAAGCTGGAAAATGGTGATGATTTTCTTGATGAGTTCCATTACAACAAAGGGAACATTTACTTACTGGCAGTAGCAATAAACAACAACTTCAGTAACTTTCAGCAGCATGCCATATTTGTGCCAACCCTTTATAACATTGGCTTATATAGCAGCAGCAACCTTCAACCCTACTACACGTTTGGCGAAACGCAACCTATTGAAGCACCTAACGTTAGCTTACCTCAAAATGTGTTTTTTAAAATACAGGGTGATAAAGATTCTATTTCGATATTACCAGAACGCAGAATTGTAAATGACAATACCTTTTTGTTCTTGCATAGTCAGCTGACACAAGCAGGTAATTTTAAGCTAATGGCAGGCGACAGCCTGGTATCCGGAATATCATTCAACTACAACCGTCGCGAATCGGACCTGAGATACCTGAGCACGGAAGATATTGAAACTGCTTATTCAAAAGCCGGAGTGAAGAATTTTCAGGTAATGGCAGTAACTAACGCTTCGCTACCATCGCTTTTAACTGAAGTTAACCGCGGAACATATTATTGGAAATACTGCTTACTTTTGGCTTTACTATTTTTAGCAGCCGAAGAGGCTATACTACGATTAATGAAAGACTAAAACTCTACACTATGAACCTGCTAATACAATCGGCAAAAATTGTTGACCCTGCATCGCCACATAATGGTAAAACAATGGATATCTTGATTGAGAATGGAAAGATAACCGAAATTAAAAAGACCATACCTGCAGGCGGAATTAAGAAAGTAGTAAATGCTAATGACCTTCATGCTTCACCCGGTTGGTTCGATATGCAGGCTAATTTCTGCGACCCAGGTTATGAACACAAAGAGAATTTAATTACAGGTATAAAAGCAGCTACAAAAGGCGGCTTTACAGGCGTAGCGGTTATGCCATCCACTAACCCAACCATATATACCAAATCGCAGGTAGAATATATAATAGGCGCTTCCAGAGGACAGATAGTAGATATACACCCGGTTGGTGCTATCTCTACCAAACTTGAAGGAAAAGACATGGCGGAAATGTTCGACATGCAAAACTCAGGTGCAGTAGCTTTTTCAGATGACATACACCCGGTAATGAATGCCGGCCTGATGCATAGGGCACTGCTATACGCGAAAAGTTTCAACGGGCTTATTATGAGCCGGTGTAACGACAAAACCCTGGCGACAGGAAGCGATGTAAACGAAGGCAAGGCAAGTGTATCGATAGGAATAAAAGGCGAACCAAGGATAGCAGAAGAGATAATGCTGATCCGCGACCTTTTCCTGGCACAACACTGCGATGCAAGGATACACATTAACTCTATATCGGTAGCCGGCAGCATATCATTAATAAAGAGCGCACGCAAACAAGGTGTAACGGTAACAGTATCGGTAAATGGATACAACCTTTGCCTGGATGATTCAGAGGTACTAAGCTTCGATTCGAACTACAAACTAAGCCCACCGCTCAGAGGCAAAGAAGATATTAAAGCACTTAAGAAAGCGCTTGCCGAAGGAGTTATAGATGTAATATGTTCTGACCACAGGCCTGAGGATGAAGAAAGCAAGAAGGTAGAATTTGACCTGGCAACACCGGGAATGATAGGCATTCAAACCCTCTACCCCATAGTAAACATGTACAGCGAGCTTACTACCGAACAAATAATTGAAAAAATAGCCATAAACCCGCGCAAGATCTTAGGCCTTACAGTGCCTACGATAAAAGAGGGAGAAGAGGCCAACATGACCCTATTTGCCCCTAACGAGGAATGGACATTCGAAAAAACGCATATTGCATCGCCCGCCAAGAACACGCCGTTTATAGGTAAAAAACTAAAAGGCAAAATACTGGGCATTATCAATAACGACAACTATCGCGCCACGGATAACTAATATACTGTCGGATTATCAATTGATAAGTGCTAATAAGAAAGTGCCAAAAAACTTTTCATTTTCGAAATATTCTTCTACATTTGTCTTAACTAATTCTTTATTAAGAATATTATAACATTACACTAATGAAAAAGACTCTATCACCATTGGTTATTTTGGCAATACTTGCTATATCGTTTTTGGCAGCTTGTAAATCGTCTGAAAGCTGTGCAGCTTACAGAGACTCACGTGCTAATACACCACAAACAACTCAACAGTTTCATTCAAGAGGGTAGTACTTTTTCATAATAAAAAACTCAGTCAGGCTTCCTCACCAAATGAGGGAGCCTGATTTATTTGATAGATATACATTCCGTTTATGAGAGCCTCCAGGCCCTTGAATCTTCTTATTATTAGCAACATCATATCAGGCTTTGCCCAAGGCATTAGCATGTTGGCAGTGCCATGGTATTTTGTAAGCATTCTGCATGCGCCAAGTAAACTAACACTTATGTATATGTTTACCCTTGTGGGTAGCATATTCTGGGGCCTTTATTCAGGTACCTTAATTGACAAGTATGCCCGTAAGAAGATATTCCTCCTATTCTCAGTTATTGGCGGCATAATACTTTGCGGAGCATCGATAACGGGGCATTTATATACAGCCGGCATGCCAACTTACTTGGTTGTAATCGTATTTATGACTACAGCCTACATTAATACAATATACTATCCTGCCCTATATGCCTTTGCCCAAGAGGTAACGGATGCGGCCAGTTATGGTAAAGTCAATTCACTGCTCGAAATACAATCTCAGGCAATGACTATTGCATCGGGCGGTGTAGGAGCTATACTATTGCAAGGTATTGATGTGAATAGCATTCATATTGGCAGTTTAAACATTCCAATAGGCATACATATAGCCCAATGGAGCCTTAGCCGTATATTTATGGTAGACGGTCTAACCTATTTCATAGCCATTGTCCTTATCGCAATGGTTAAGTACACTCCGCATACCGAAAAGCATAAGGAAGAAGGTAGCGCCTGGGACAGGTTTAAAACTGGCAATGATTTCTTAGTGAACAACCCACTTATTTTGATATTTGGCATTAGTTCATTATCCATCTTCATATTCCTATTGTTGCATTTCAATACGTTGGTGCCTATCTTTATTGTAAACCACTTACACCAAAATGTTGCCATCTACGCCCTTACTGATGTTTTTTATGCCACCGGGGCATTGCTGGCTGGGGCATGGATAAGGCAGGTATTTAGAAATACCAATACAGTAAAAGCTATTCTATTACTTATTGGTATTACAGTAATTGCATTAACTGCTTGCGCTCTTTCTACAAGCACTGCAATATACTTTACTTTCTCATTCTTTTTAGGGATTACCAATGCAGGCACAAGGGTATTGCGTATTACCTATCTTTTCCATCATGTTCCTAATCAATTAATAGGCAGGGTAAATAGTGTTTTATTTATGTTGGGTACTGTATTTCGATTGGGGTTAGCCATGATCTTCTCATTGGCATTTTTCTCAGAGGGCGATAATGTTACGTGGGCTCTTTTGATCTGTGCACTTTTCCTCATAGTCAATTACAGTCTTCTTTTATATAATTCAAAAGAGCTTAAAGCAGAGTACCCCTAATCTTGTACCAACCAACTGCAACCTTTTTTATCTTGCAGTCTGAAATTTATACCTATGCCTGTTATTCTAAAAGAGAACATACTGTTTATAGATATTGAAACTGCTCCACAATATGCAGAATTTGAGCAAGTGCCAGTTGCATTTCAACAATTGTGGGAAGAAAAAGTTACCCGCCAACGAATAATAAAGGAGAATGAAACCTTATCGGAATCCTACGGTAAGGCAGGGTTATTTGCCGAATTTGGGAAGATAATATGTATTGTAGCGGGCTTCTTTGAAAAAGAAACATTTCAGCTTAGGTCATTTAGTGGCGATGATGAGAAGAAATTACTGATCGAGTTCTCCGCATTTTTAGAAAAGTTCATTCAACATAGAAAGTCCTCTGAGAAACAGCTTTGCGCCCACAATGGCAAGGAGTTCGACTATCCATACATTGCACGAAGGATGCTAATCAATAAAGTTCCTATTCCACCAATACTTGACAATGCGGGTAAAAAACCCTGGGAGGTATTTCTAATTGACACATTGGAACTTTGGAAATTCGGGGACTATAAAGCATACTCATCCCTGAACCTTTTGGCCAATATATTTGGATTACCAAGCCCCAAGCAGGAGCTGGACGGAAGTAAAGTTGGTTCTACCTATTGGCAAAAGCATGATTTGGAAACCATTACCCGTTATTGTTGCGCCGATGTTACAACGCTGGCTAATGTTTACCTTTGCCTTAAGGGACAGGAACCTTTTAATGAAAATATTGTAGTATATAAGCATGATTGAAGTTAAGAATATAACCAAGAGTTACGGTAAAACCCAAGCAGTACGTGGTATAAGCTTCTCTATTAAAGATGGTGAATGCTATGGCTTACTAGGCCCAAACGGTGCCGGCAAAAGCACTACTATTAATATGCTCAGTATGTTATTTCCACCAGACTCAGGCGACTTAGCCATTGGGGGAATACCAATCGGCAAGACCAACACTCAAATAAAAAGCATGTTGGGTATAGTACCGCAAGAGATTGCACTGTATGAGAAATTCTCGGCATGGGAGAATGTTTTGTTTTGGGGCAGCATATATGGCGTTGCGGGAAAAGCACTGACGGATAAAGCTGAGAACTTACTAAAGTGGGTTGGCTTATACGACCGAAGAAAAGATGCCATTACTGAATATTCCGGCGGTATGAAACGCCGTATAAATATAGCTTGCGCCCTACTCCATTCACCTAAAGTACTGTTGCTTGATGAGCCCACAGTAGGTGTTGATCCGCAGAGTCGCAACTTGATATTTGAGCTCATACAGCAGCTTAATAAAGATGGTATGACCATTATTTATACTACCCACTACATGGAAGAAGCGGAGAAACTCTGTAACCGTATAGGCATTATAGATAATGGCTTAATTATAGCGCAAGGCACATTAGATGAGTTGAAGACCCAAAGCCAGGTGAACGATATGATAATAGTGGACTGCACTAATACACCTGACGAGAAACTACTTGCAGAGAAGCTAAAAACTACTGTAGTAGTTAACGAAAACAGAGTGTCCGTATTATCTAATGATTCAAAGAAGGACTTGACACACATTGTAACAATATGCAATGATGCAGGTTATGAGATAAATCGTATCGACATTCAAAAAGGTAATCTGGAAGGTGTGTTCTTAAAAATGACCGGTAAACAATTAAGAGATTAAAACAGCATATGTTTAAAATATTACAAAAAGAGCTTAAGACATTCTTTAAAGATCGCAGAGCCGTTATGCTTGGCATCTTAATGCCTATTATACTTATCACGGTATTCTCGCTTGCATTTGGTGGCCTTAACGGTAAATCAGATAATAAGATAAGCGTATTAGTAAGCGACGAAGATAAATCAGCCACTACTAAGTTAGTGATTGCGGGACTAGATTCAGTTAAGGCACTGGAGATAGCAACCTCGTCAACAGATTCGGCTCTTGTCCTTGTTAAGGCAGGTAAATACCCTGCAGCACTTATATTCCATAAAGGTTTTGGAGATTCAGTTAAAGAGATAAAGCACTTGCCATGGGAGTTACGATACGATGCAGCACAATCCATTGAAATGGAAATGATGCAGCAATACCTGATGCAAAATCTATTTAGTTCGGTTGGCAAAATGATGAGCGAAAAGATGGTTTTACGAAATACTCAAAAGCAATTTGTGGGGATGGATAGCCTGGCTATGTTAATGGCGACTCTACAGGTAAAGAAGAGTATTAAAACAAATTCTGCCGATATGGACTACTTGCAGAAGAACATAATGAAGCTCCAAAGCGAGCCGGTAGAAAAAGCAAAGGATAACCAGGGCATAATACAAGCAGTAGCAGGCACTGCTGTAATGATGCTATTGTTCAGCCTTACTGCCATGGGTGGCCGATTACTTGAAGAAAAGGAAAGCGGTACCTTAAAAAGATTGTTGTGTTCTCCATTAACTTCTAACGCTATACTCAATGGTAAGCTCCTCTCTTCTATGGTATTTGCCGTTTGCCAATTATTCATCATGCTTATTTATTCTACTATCACTTTTGGACTTGTACTATGGCCTAAAATAGTCCCGGTCATTTTGTTAGTTGTTGCCACAGCATACGCCTGCGCGGCATTTGGTATGTTCCTGGCTTCTGTAGTAAAGAGCAGAGAACAGTTGCAAGGAACAAGCACACTTTGTATTCTTATCATGTCGGCAATTGGTGGTAGCATGGTACCAAGCTTTCTTATGCCTAGTTGGATGCAAACTGTCGGTCACTTGTCTATAAACTATTGGTCAATTCAGGGTTTCTATGATATTTTCTGGAGGCAACTACCAATAAACAATATTGTTTTCCTTGAAAAAGTGGGAGTATTAACAGGTATTGGCCTATGTTTTTCTGTTGTTTCTTTCGGCTTATTCAGAAGGAATATTGCATCAATGGCTTAAAAGAACTGAGTCAGCAACCATGTTCTTTTCAGAGAACTGGTATATATAAGTGGTTTGGTTTTTGTTGATAGGATTCAAAAAGGTTGCAATGGCATCGACCAGGCTTGGACTAATGGTGGCCACATAGTGGTTATCAGGGAACATTTTCTGAAAACCAGCCAACCGTTTATCAAAGTTTTCTTTCCCAAAAAAGATAATGTAGTTAGGGTGTATCTTGTCTCTAGGGTCGCCCTTATACTCTTCATATGCCCTATACATAGTATGTTTCTTGGTGATCCCTACAACATGTACATCCCAATGGCCGACATAGAACAATGGAGGCATCGTAAAATCATCACGGTAGCTTTCTTCAACCATTAGCCCATGCAAATCGCTTCGTTTAGATAAATAGGTCATAGCATCTACCCTACTCTTTTTCGAATAGGTTGTTGACAGTACAGGTAGTGGAATACAATTCAATATCCAGAAGAAAGTCCAGCAACCCACAAGTAGTTTTTTATGATTCTGCCAGTACTTAGAAGTAACAACAAACTCAGACCAGCCAATACATCCAAGCACAATTACAAATGGAATTACGGGATAGATAAACCTTTCTTGCTTATTCGGGAAGCTGGAATGAAACGCAAAAAAGAATAGACTCGGCCAGAATAATATTGGATATTTCTTCCAGGAGCGTGCAAAGCCAAACATGCAAAACAACCCAACCGGCGGAAGTATAACACCCACAAGCACCTCGAAGTACTGAAACCATGGGCCATTGGTATATGTAGTGGCGTTAGCAGAATTGTATCTTACATACTCCGTTAGTTCAGCAAATGGCTTATGCCATATCCACATGTCTACCAACCCCTGCACTGCAAACACGCCTAAGCTAAAACTTATAGCAAATACCAAGAATTGTTTCCATTGCTTTTGAAACAGAAACACCAACCCGAAACCGCCAATAAAAAAGAGCGACTGGAACCTGATGTTAAACGCTACTGCTGACCAAATACCTACCCAGGCATATGTCTTTAGTTTATCTTTTATTGCAGGATTGATCAACATCCAAGTCGCTATCATTAACGGTGGAACACATACTACTTCTACCAGGTTACGTACAGCAAGCATTGGCACGCACCAAAGGATAGACAGTATCATGCCAGCCTGACGCGCTACTTTTTTGCCAGCATAGAACTCCGTTATTTTGTACCCATATACCACAACCAGCATCGACCATAACGCGTGTAATGCCCGTATTATATACATCTTACCTTGTGGATCCATAAGGCCACGCCATTTCAAATATTTAAATATCAGGAAGTGAATACCTGAATAAAATAGGCTGTGTCCATCAGGTGATTGAGCCCCACTCGAAGGAAGCCAGTTATTATAATCGTATCCATCAACCCACGATTGTGATGCCTCAATAACTAAAAAATGATCATCGAACATACCGTAACCCTTAGAAAATATTACGGCAAGAGCACGAAAGAAAAGCCCAACAATTACTATAAGAGAAAGCGGGTGCTTGTCCCACAACTGTTTTATACTTTCCTTCATAAGGCGTTAAGGAGTGATAGTAACTGAAGGTTTCCCGAATGAAGGATGTAAAGCATTCTTCGCATCCGTAAGGAATTTGAGGTATTGTTCAACATCAGGGGTATATCCACGGGTTGGAGCAAGCAGGTTGCCATCAGCATCAATTAGTGCATATAAAGGTTGAGTATTGCTTTTAAACAATGTAGTTTCCATATCGCTCCATTTCTCTCCGTAAGTCTCAATCTTATCTCCGTTTATTTTAGAGGTAGTTTGTTTGTCAGCGGGAAGCTCGGTCTTATCATCTACATACAACGAAACCAACACATAATCGTTCTTTATAACGTCTAGCACCCTTGACTCTGACCATACATTTTCTTCCATTTTACGGCAGTTCACACACGAAAAGCCGGTAAAGTCGATCATTATAGGCTTGCCTGTTCTCTTAGCTTCAGCAACTGCTTCATCATAATCGTGAAAGCAATTAAGGTTAAGCGGACAACCGATCACCCTATTGTTTTGCGGACCAACTTCCGTTTTAACTGCAGTACACATTCCACCCAGGTTCCATCCTTCGCTATAGAAAGAAGGTGGTGGGAATCCGCCAATAAGCCTGAGTGAGCCACCAAACAGGCCCGGTACAAGGTATAATGAAAAAGAAAATGCAAGGATGGCTAATATCACTCTGTATGCACTTACATATTTCAGTACAGCATCATGATGGAACTTGATCTTGCCTAACAGATAGAGGCCCATTATAGAGAATATTACGATCCATAGTATTAGGAATATTTCACGCCTCAATATACCCATAGGGCCATTAATGTGGAAATTTAGGGACTTAATATGTAAGCCTACCAGGTCAGCTGTTGAAAGGAATTTAAGTGCAAAAGCCAATTCAAATAATCCGAATACAACCTTTATAGTATTAAGCCATCCACCCGACTTTGGTAATGCAGTAAGCAATGTAGGGAAGAATGCAAAAAGCACAAAAGGAATAGACAAAGCAAAAGAGAAAGAGAACATACCCACAATCAAACTCCAGTATTGATTATTGGATGAGGCACCCGCAAGCAAGGCACCCAAAAAAGGACCGGTACAGGAAAATGAAATAATACATAACGTAAGCGCCATAAAGAATATCCCTAATATTCCTCCCCTATCCGAAGCGCTATCTGTCTTACTTCCCCATGATGATGGTAAGGTAATTTCAAATGCTCCTAAAAGCGATACACCAAAAACCATAAATATTATAAAGAAAAGGATATTGACCCAACCATTACTGGCTATAGCGTTTAAGCCTGATGGGCCAAAGGAAGCAGTAATGATGGCAGCCAGGGCAACATATATAACTATTATACAAACCCCATATATAAGCGCATCACGCAACCCTCTTTTCCTTGTTGCGTTCTTTTTAAGAAAAAAACTAACAGTAAGCGGTATCATCGGGAACACACAAGGCGTTAATAATGCAGCCAGGCCAATACCAAGCCCAAGAAAGAATATACCCCAATAACCATCCTCTTTAGAAGAAGATGCTGCGCCTACCGTTGCTGCAGGTATCGTAAAGGCAAAATCAACCTGCTTAGGAGGCAGGCACATAGAGTCGTTACAGGTCATGCTATATACATTCCCCTTTATAGTAAACCCTTTCGTGTTCTGTACTTTAATATTCTGGCTAAACTCTACCTTACCTTCAAAGTACTTTACGTCCATCGAAAAGGCCTTCTCGTAGCGGCTTATAGGTGTTCCTTCTTTTGTTTTCCCCTCTAATACGTAGTTGGCAGATGAATCGTATTTAAACGCAGTGGGAACCGGGCCATTATCGCCCACATACTGCGAATACATGTGCCATCCTTTTTGAATAGCAGCATCCGACACCAACGTATATTCAGTATCATTAACCTGCTTAACTGTAAAAGTCCATGCAACAGGGCTTTTAACTATCTGTGCAGACAGAGAAAATACGGAGAACAACAATACCAATAAGGAAAACCCTTTCAGGTGTGAGTTCTTCATGCCTCTTTACAGCCTGATTTCGTGGATGCGTTTAATTGGAATAGTAATACCGTGCTTTAACACAATACGCTCTTTGGTTACAGCCCACACAGTAGTTTCAACTTGCTTAGGGCCATCGGTATCTTCGAATATTATCTTAATCTTTACATGATCTCCATTGCCAAGCTGACTTGCACGTTCCAGTTCGTATGAACGTCTTTGTATATCATCT
>JABDHI010000039.1:7970-26111 GCA_013285655.1 Bacteroidota bacterium | reverse complement strand
TAGTTACCACTATAGCCGGTAATGGCAATGGAGGTTTTGTAAATGGAAACGGTTCGAATGCTAAATTTTATTATCCTACTGGAGTTGCATCAGATAAGTTAGGCAATTTATACATAACTGAACAAGGTAATTATGATGTACGTAAAATAGCTGTTTCAACCGGCGCAGTTACTACACTGGCAGGAAATAATACCTTGTATGGCTATGCTGACGCTACGGGTTCTAATGCATCGTTTGAGTATCCTTATGGTATAGTGGCTGATGGAAATGGTAATGTATATATTACTGATCATTATGCTAACACCGTTCGTAAAATAGAAACTGCAACAGGTGTTGTTACTACCATTGCCGGTTCAGCTGGTGCTTCGGGCTCAACTGACGGAATTGGTTCTGCCGCGTTGTTCAATTCGCCAGCAGGTATCGCTTACGATGGAGCAGGCAACTTATATGTTGCTGATATGAATAATAATGCAATACGTAAAATAGTAATATCGTCAGGCAGCGTAACTACATTTGCCGGAGGCAACTCTGGTGAAACTGATGGAGTTGGTACTACTGCAACTTTTTATGGCCCGAATGGTGTTGCTTACGATGGTAGTGGTAATTTGTATGTTGTCGACGAATATGGAGGTGTCATTCGGAAAATTGTTCTTTCATCTGCTTCAGTTTTTACTGTAGCAGGCACACCATTTAGTTACCAGTTTTCTGATGGGGTAGGAGCAAATGCACACTTTTATTACCCAACAGGAATTACGTATGATGGCGTTGGTAACGTGTATATAAGCGATATAAATAACTATAGGATAAGGAAAATGTCACTTGCCAATTATTCGGTTACTACAGTGGCAGGAGGTACAAGCGGCAGTGCCAATGGCACTGGCCCCAATGCCCAGTTCAGTAATCCAAACGGGTTAACAATTGACGGATTGGGTAATTTATTTGTGGCTGATGTTAATAACCAGGAAATACGTGAGATTGCGCTACCGAATACATATGCTGTAACAGTTACCGATGCTAATGGCTGCCAAAGCTCTGCATTTACAAATGCATACGCTTATCCTAAATCTGCTACAGTTGGTATTACAGTAAAAAATGCTAATAGCGGCGGCGTGGTATGTACAGGTGAGGTAGATTCACTTATTGCGTCGGGTACAGGAAATAGCCTTGCACTAACATATAGCTGGAATAATGGATCGGGTGCAGATACTCTTGTAGTTACTTCTTCTGGCACTTACTCAGTAACTCTAAAAGACTCACTTGGTTGTATTGCAACCGCATCTGAAACTATTACAACTAACCCACAACCAGTTGTAAGTATAACAAGTAATGTAATTGGTGCAGGCAGTATATGTACCGGCTTGTATGATACCTTAACAGTAAAAGCAACCGGCAATGGTTCTTTTGGTTACAGCTGGAACAATATGGGCAGTAATGATACTGCTATGGTATTGCCATTGATAAACAATAATTCAATCGTATCAACTTTAGCGGGTTCTATTAACATCGGTTCAGCTAATGCGGTTGGTACTGCTGCGGGCTTTAGCGAGCCTGAAGGCATTACCACTGATGGTAATGGAAACCTATATGTGGCTGATCACGATAACAGTATCATTCGTAAGGTGAATATTTTCTCAGGTTTGGTTACAACGCTGGCCGGATCGGCAGGGGTTATAGGACATGCTGATGGAGCAGGAAGTGCGGCAAGCTTTTATTATCCGTATGGCATTACTTACGATGGTAGCGGTAATTTGTTTGTAGTTGATCAGGATAATCAGACCATTCGTAAAATAGTTATAGCTACAGGAGTTGTTTCAACTTTTGCCGGTGCTTATAATGTATATGGTAATGCTGATGGTATTGGTGGAGCAGCAAGCTTCAATAATCCGGCAGGTATAGCATGCGATGGTAACGGTAGTTTATTTGTTGCGGACAACGGCAATAATGAAATCCGCCAAATAGTTATAGCAACAGGAGCTGTAACAACCTTAGCGGGTAGTACCAATTCGGGTTCAAATAATGGTGTTGGAACTGCGGCAAGTTTTTATTACCCTTCTTCAATAGCCTGTGATGGTAGTGGTAATGTTTATGTAGGCGACGGAGATAATTACGAAATAAGAAAAATAGTTGTATCTACTGGAGCTGTTTCAACGTTCATTGGCCATGCAGGTGGTTATGGCAACACCAATGGAGTTGGATCGAACGCAAGTTTTGGTTATATAGGTAGTATGACATACAGCAATGGTTCTTTGATTTTGACTGATGAAAACAATTATTCTCTGAGAGGTGTTAATATAACAGCTGATTCTTCATACACTATTGCAGGTACTGGAAATAACGGATTCCAGAATGGTATAGGAACAAGTGCACAATTTTCAACACTACTTGGAGTATGTACCGATGGTAACGGAAATATATTTGTTTCCGATGCTGATAATAACATGGTTCGAAAGGTGGTGCTACCTAACACATATAGTGTTGTAGTTACCGATGCAAACGGATGTAAAAATTCAACCAGTATAAATATTGATGCAAAACCTTCACCAATTGTTAATATAACCGGCTATAACACTTCAGGAGCTACTATATGTAGTGGTACTGCTGATACTATAATGGCTAATGCTACCGGTAGCGGAGCACTAACTTATAAATGGAGCAACGCAGGTACACAAGATACTACGGTAGTAAGCACTGCAGGTGTATATACTGTAACCGTAAAATCGAGCAACGGATGTAGCGATACAGCCAGCGTAAGAATTATTGCTGCTGCCCGCCCAACAGTTAGTATTACGCCTGATGTTATTGGCGGTACTGTATTTTGCTCGAATGCTTATGATACTCTGATGGCAAATGTAACCGGTGTTGGAACCATTCAATATAACTGGAGTAATGGTTCAAATTCAAGCTCCGATTGGGTGTTTAATCCGGGCACTTTTGATTTAACTGTTACTGATGGGAATGGATGTACCAATACTGCCAGTATAACTGTTAGTACTGTACCTAGTCCTACAGTATCTATTAGTGATGATGTTATTGGCGGTAGTAGTTTTTGCGCAGGTTCAAAAGACACGCTTGTAGGAAATGTAACAGGAACCGGGCCCTTTTCATATAATTGGAATGGTGCAGGTTCTCATGATACATTGCTGGTAACTACTTCTGGTACATATACATTAACTGTAACATCCGGTAATGGTTGTACTGCTACCCGTAGCAGGAAGATAAGTGTGAAATCATTGCCTGCAGTTATTATAACCGGTACAAATACAATAGCACTGGGAACCCAGGATACCCTTACAGCCAAGGGAACCAGTGTAAGTTATGTATGGAGTAGTGGAAGCGTAAGTGATACAACTATGGTAACACCGGTAAATAACACAACATATACCGTAATCGGAACAGGTACAAATGGATGTAGCGATACCGCAACATTTAAAGTTACCATTGCTCCTTTAGGTATTGCAAGTGTAGGTGCTACTGATAAAACAACACTTTATCCTAACCCAACTATTAGCTCAGTTAACTTAACCTTTGAAATGCAGGGTACCGATGTGGCAGCTGAAGTAACCATAATGGATGCAATTGGTAAAGAAATAATGACTGAAAATGCCACAATAAGCAACGGTAAAGTACTTACTTTAAATGTAGGTATGCTTGCTCAGGGAACCTATTTTGTAAAAGTTGTAACCAACAACATTACACGTATAGAAAGGTTTGTTAAGCAATAAATAATCTACAGTTCTTTGATAAAGGCTCCGCAGTAATGCGGGGCCTTTTGTTTTTTTAGTAGGACTAAAAATGCCATATATATTTAGTGGCATTTTTTGTATGATTAGTACTCAATGGGCCTGTATATATACTATCAGTCTAATTGATTATTAGGTTTTTAATTGTATTTTCGCCGACTCAAAACCGGAAACAATGAATAAAACCATACAATTATTAGCTGTAGTTGCAGTGTTACTTCCATTTACGGCCACAGCTCAAAAATCTGATATTACAAGTGCTGCACAAAAAGCCAGTGGAGCAGCTAAATTTGATACTACTAAAAAATGGGAAATTGGTGGCCCTTTAAGCGTAACATTCACCCAAACCAGTCTTAGTAACTGGGCAGGTGGCGGTGAAAGTTCAGTTGGGTTAACAGCGCTTGCTTCTTTACATGCTAACTATTCCGATCTTAAATTCTCATGGCTTAATGACCTTGAGCTTGGTTATGGTTTTACCAGATTGCAAGATCAACCGCTACAAAAAACTACAGACCAGATTGAAGCTACATCCAGTGTTGGTTATATTTTATTCGATCATACATCAGTTACCTTTCTTACAAACTTCCAATCTCAGTTTGCATCGGGTTATACCAATGCTGCTGATACTGTGTTAATGTCAAAATTTATGTCGCCTGGCTACCTGATTATTTCGCTGGGGTTAGATTATAAGCCAAATAAAGACCTAAGTCTGTTTCTTTCTCCTGCCAGCGGTAGATTTGTTTTTGTTGAAGATCAGGCTCTTGCAAACTTAGGTGATGATGGGGTTACACCGGCTGTTGAAGATAATTATGGCCATATTATTATACCCGGTAAAAAAGAAAAAACCGAATTTGGCGCTTACTTTAAAGGTAACTACGATCATACATTTAATAAAAATGTCAACTTTACGACTGAGCTTGAATTATTTTCGAACTACTTGAAAGACCCACAAAATATAGTTGTTAACTGGTCTACCTATTTGCAGTTGAAATTCAGCAAATACCTTGCTGTTACTTTCAATACTCAACTTATTTATGATAATACCATTGATGTACCTATTTACAAAAAAGTTAACGGAGTAAGTACCCTTGTGGGTAGTGGCCCGCGCTTACAGTTTAAAGATGTGTTGGGTGTTGGCTTAGGTTTTAAGATATAGGGCATATGGGTTTAATAATTGAAAAGTCCTGCCCGACGGCAGGACTTTTTTTTATTGTATATTGGTAGTTGAATAGAAAAAAAATTAGCATGAAAGACTTGTTTGATAGATACCAAGCCGCAAACGATTCATTAGTTAAAACTGCCGGTTCGTTTACAGAAGAGCAATTTTTTAAACGCCCGGAAGAAGGTAAATGGTCGGCGGCAGAGAATATGGAACATTTAATTTTAGCTACTAAACCAATGATCGGATTGTTCTTAAAACCAGAAGTGATAGTTGAGCGTTGGGGAACAACTGACAAGCCTTCACGTAGTTATGATGAAATTGCTAATGCTTATTTAAAAGCAACCAATGGGGCAGGTAAAGCGCCTGAAAGACTTGTACCGCAAGCTACTGAACAAACACAAGCTGTACAGTTAGATAAGTTTAAACAAGTTAGTGCTGATTTTTTGAATGCACTTGGTTCGCTTAACGAAACGCAGATGCTGACCTACCAAATACCGCACCCTTTTATTGGCAACCTAACTGTTAAGGAATTTATGCATTTTATGACCTTTCATGTTGATCATCATCATAAGGCAATAAAAAATATACTCTAGTACCATTGGTTACATTACCATGCTGTAAATTAATTGTAAGCTTGCTGTTATGTTTCGGTTAAGCAAACAGCAAAGTATATTCCCAAATATGTAGTGTATTTATGTTTGTTGTTTTTATACATCAAACAACAACTACATAATGAAAATTAAATTCGCTATACTTAGTATCGCCTTGTTCTCCATTCGCATTTGCCAGGCCCAACAGGATACTTTAAAAGTAATAACCTATAATGTGCTAGGTTACGGCAATAGTTGCCAAGGTGCTAATGATAAGATGCATGCTTACCTTAAAACTATTGTTACTTACGAGAAGCCTGACTTGATTGGGCTGGTTAAAATGCAAATTCAAAATCAGTTTGCCGATAGTGTATTGGCCCTGGCCATGAACGCTGCTTATCCCGGTGAGTATAATTACTGTGCTTATACAAATTTATCCAACAGTAGCGATATGGACCTATTGCTTTATAATCAAAACAAACTAGGCTTTGTTTCTACGACCATATTAACAACTATTCAGGAAGATTTTGACCTGTTTAAACTCTATTATAAAGATCCGTTCCTGTCCACAATGCATGATACTACTTTCTTATATATGGTGCTTTGTCATACCTTATCAGGCAACACATCTAATCAGAGAGATCAGCAAGATTCTGCAGCTGAGAAGGCACTTGCCTCTATATTCTATCATTTACCTAACCTGATTTATATGGGAGATTTTAATACACGTAGTAGTGGAGAAGCAGGGTATCACTTTTTAACCAATAACCCTGATACTAACTTTACATTGTCCGACCCTCCATTTTCACCGGACAGTATTTTAAAGGCGCCTATTGACTGGAGTAATACGCCAACTTTAACAGCAGCAGAATTAACTACCACTACACGCGCATCAGCAACCGTGCCCAATAGCTGTGGCACCGGCGGTGGTGGTAAAGACTGGTATGATCATATACTTCTTTCGAGTTGGATTACTGGTAATACTGATTATATGAAATATGTAAATGGGTCTTACAGAACTATTGGCAACGATGGCAAAAGGGTAGGTGTATCTATTAATGATTCATCTGGTGTTAAGAATACATCTGTTCCACCCAGTGAGTTAAATGCACTCTATCAGTTCTCAGATAAATACCCGGTAATGGTTAAGCTTGCTGTTACATACGATAGTAATGGCATAAGTCCGGTTAATCCTGTAAATACGGTGGTTGATGTTAATAGCGTACAAGAATATGCGAAGACAAATAACCCTGTTCATAACACCATAACCTTGTTTACTTCAAGCAATTTTAATGGACGGAAGGTTTCGTTAGCCTTGTATGACGTTTGCGGCAGGTTACTTTTAAATGATGAATCTGTAATAACAGGTAGTACAATAAATAAGACCATCAGTTTTATACCTGGTTTGTATTTGTTACATATTCAAATAGGTAGCTACATTGTAACACAAAAAATTATAGTGCAATAGTTTTGTTATTTTTTTAATAATAATTTGTTGTCATAACTTTAGTGAAATGTTAAGTAAACATTAATACAATTATCAAATTATTATATCCGCTTGCGTTTTGTATTAAGGGTATGAGATAAAAATATTTTTGCGCGTAAATAAATTTATATGATGCGCAAAAACTATTCATTCCATTTTATAGCTGGTTTACTGTTGTTTGTTTTGCTTGGTACTAATACCAAAGCTGCAGTAATAAAAGGAATGGTTGCTGACTCAAACAGCAAAGAAGGCCTGATTGGCGCTACCGTTTATATTAAAAACGATATGGATGACCACGATGCTGCGGGTCTGGATGGTTCTTATTCTATTAAAAATGTGTCTCCGGGTAATTATACGCTTGTTTCTAAGTTTTTTGGATACGCAACTCAGGAAAAAATGGTTACAATTACTGATCCTAACCAAGTTGTAATAGTTAACTTTTATATGGGACAAGAACAGCAGACTTTAAGTAGTGTAAATATAGTTGGTACCTATAATAAAGAAACAGATAATTACGCCCGTCAGTTGGAAAAGAATTCTGATTTTTTGGTGAACGTAATGTCAGCCAAAACTATTCAGCTATTAGCTGATGCTACCGTGGGTGATGTTTTGCAACGCGTATCGGGTGTAACAGTTGAAAAATCGGTAACAGGCGGCGGTAAGTACGCAGTTATACGTGGCATGGATAAAAGGTATAACTACACTACCATTAATGGTGTTAAAATACCCAGCCCCGATTATAAGAACAGGTATGTACCCATGGATATATTTCCGGCAGACATATTGGCTCGGTTAGAAGTGATTAAAACCCTTACGCCCGATATGGAAGCTGATGCCATTGGCGGAGCCATGAACCTGGTACTTAAAGATGCTCCTGACCAGTTTGCTTTAACGGGTGATCTGGCCTCACAATACAACCAAACACTTTTCAACCATTCGTTCATAAGGTTTGATGAAGGTGCAATTAACCCCAATTCTCCTAATGAAGTTAACGGCCCTGAATATGGAACAAAGGCAAGTGATTTTCCGCTTGGATCAATGACCTATACGCACGCCAAAGTTTTGCCTGACCTGTTGGCAGGTGCTACTATCGGCAATAGGTTCTTTCATAAAAAACTTGGTGTGCTTTTTTCAATTAGTTACCAGGATACGTATAGCGCAACCGAAGGTTTCTTTATCAAGCCTCAAGCACAGCCACTTCCGGGCCCAACTTTTAATACACCTGAATGGGATTATAATTCGAGCCGTTTTTATTCGACCCAACAAATACGTGCCGCCGCTCATTTGAAACTCGATTATAGTTTTGATGAGAGAAATAAAATGAGCTTCTATACGGTTTATGCCGGTATGGATCAATTCAGATCACGTATTGAGGATGATACGGCCAACTCGTTGAAAGGAAGCGAACTGAATCCGAACTACGAATCGAAGGCTACATATCAAAATTTGTATAACGCAACTTTACAAGGTAAGGATAGTTTATTGCCTAACTTACTGGTAGATTGGACACTGGCATATTCCCGTGCAACTGCTAATACACCCGATTGGAGTACTATTAGCCTTATTGGTGCCGTGGGGTCTGATGTGGCAAATTTTTCAAGTCTTTCAAATGTATGGATGCAAAACTCCGATCAGGATTTCAGCGCTTATATAAACTTTACCTATAAAATGAGGCTGTTCAAACAAAACCTTCAGTTTAAAGTTGGTGCCATGAACAGGGATAAATCTCGTGATGCTTTTTATGCTGAATATGATTTTAGTGCCACTCCATATCAACCTGCTTATACTACCATCAATGCCATATTGAACAACCCTAACTTATACAGGTTTACCGATACTACAGGTTCTCCTCAAAATGCCAATACGTATTCGGTACAGGAAGATATATCGGCTGTTTATGGAATGGTAAAGCTTGACCTGGGTGAACGATTTCATATATGGGCAGGTGAACGTATGGAAACAACTAATCAGGCGTACCAAACACAATTGCCAGAAGCTGACCCCGGCCAATATGGGTCGAAGCAGTATGCCGATATACTACCAAGTGCCGAAATTAAATACGATATAACTGAGAAACAATCTATAAGGGCAAGCTATTTTGCATCTGTATCAAGGCCTAGTTTTTTTGAAATAGTACCTTATTCGTTTGCAGGCGATTATTATACCGAAGTAGGTAACCCACAATTATTACATACCACAGCTAATAATTACGATCTGCGCTATGAGTTCTTTCCACAACCATCAGAACAAATACTTGCTGGTGTGTTTTACAAGCAGATATATGATCCAATTGAATACGCAGTGCTAAGAGGTGCAGGGCCTTCAGCAACCTTGGTGCAACCTATTAATATTGGTGGCGATACCGGTGCACCTGTAATTAATTATGGTTTTGAATTTGTTATTACCAAGTATATAAAACACTTTGGCATTTCTGCCAATTATACCTACACACATTCTGCAGTTACTGTTAATGTAATGAAGTATGGCAACACAGTTAATGGAACAAGTGCACCTAAATTTTCGGATACGAATGAAACAAGACCAATGCAAGGGCAGGTAGATCATATTGCCAATCTTACTTTAATATACAGAGAACCTAAAATTGGATTGCAGGCTCAGGTCTCGGCGGTATATACGGGTAAGTCGATTTCCGATGTTTCGCTTTATTACGGGCTAGATCTATGGCAAATGCCAATGACAAGAATTGATCTTTCGTTCGAGAAAAGGTTAAGTAAAAAACTAAAGATCGATTTGTATGGAAAAGTAAGTAACCTGCTGAATACCCCGCTGGTTATACGTATGTTTCCGCCAAGCCCTTACAAAAACACACCAAATGCGTCAAACTGGTTATCGAACCAGGATACCAATGATGGGTTCCTGAACAGTATAATAGTTGAAAAAGAAGTTTATGGCCAAAGCTATCTGCTTGGCGTAAGGTATAAATTTTAACTGGTCTTTATTTAAAGACTCTCCTGTGATCCTTTACCATGGCTCTTTATGAAACTTGTGTTGTTTACATGTGATGTGTTGTTAATATTAAATGACACACCACTTAACAAAGAGTTAACTAAATCGATTTTTAGGTTAATTATTATTTAATGAGGTGTTAATACTTTCATGGTATTGGCGAAATAGTTTTGCTGCAAAATAAAACCAATTAAAAACTATGAAAAAAACTTCTTCGTTGATTGTTGCGGCGATACTCGTCGTATCAATCCTGTCCTCGTGTAAAAAGAAAACTACCGAAAAGACTATTGTCTCAACACCTCCATACCAGGTGGGTCAGGCTATTAGCCCGGGTAATTTGGCTGCCGGTTCTTATAAAGGTACCATGACAAGTGGTAACAGCTATACCCTTACAGGAGACTTTACCATTAATGCAGGCGATACAGTACTTATTCAATCCGGTGTGAAAGTTTGTGTTAGCAATGGTGTAACCATTATTGTTAAAGGTGTTTTAATTTCGCTAGGTACAAAGGCTGCTCCAAATTGGATCACATCATGCGGTGCAAGTAAAATTGACCAGGTTGGTAACCCTGCAACCGGCGATCCTGCGTACCAGGGATTATGGACAGGTATTAACTGCGATACATCTTGCACATTATGCGAGTTGCAATGGACGCATCTTGAGTTTTGCGGTGGTACATTTGCAACAACCGAGCCATTTGTTGGCGGTGCATCTGGCGGTACTTCATTTAACATTCTTTTCCAAAACCCTAAGGGCGATCTTATTGTAACCGATTCATGGGTATATGGTGGTGTAGATGATTGTTTCCGTATACAACAAGGCCGTATTTACATTGCCCGTAATACTTTCGAAAAGATCGGATACATTGGCGGTGATGGTGTAAATGCAAAACATGGCAGCCAGGGCGATATGTGCTATAACCTGTTCATTGGTTCTTGCACAAACTCAACCAAATGTTCTGATAAGGGTTCAGGCTCGTTTGTGCAGTGTAATATCAATATGTATAACAATACTTATATTGATTGTGGTTACAGGCAAGCATCTCCGGCTAGCCGTGGATCAGATATTGACTACGAACAAGGCGGAAGAGGCTTATGCTACAACAACCTTATTGTAAATTGCCGTAATGGTATACGTATTGGCGATGGACAAAATTCTATTCCTATGCCTGATACTACCAATACCATTTATACCAACAATTATATCTATGCGGATTCGTTGGTAGAAGTTAATCAGTTCTTCCCTGTGGTTGCCGGAACCTGGACAAGGCCAAATGCTTATGTTACACCAACAGCTGCGCAACTTAACCTGCCTGCCGGTTTCTACGACCCAAGTAGCAGTGTAAACGGTGGCGATGACCTTGCGTATAATGCACCCGGCTTGGTGGCCTCAAATAACCCAATGTTTGCAAATTTCCCATTACCTGAGCCTGTAATACATTCACTTGCCGATATAAGTTCTATTGCAACAGGTGTATCAACAACCGGAAGCAATTATGATTTCCACTTAAAGCCAAGTTCTCCGGCAGTAGGTGCAGGTTATACAGCATTTGTTCCATTCCAAAACATAACCAACCCTGTTAGGAATGATATATCAAACCCTGCTTTAATGCCCGTTATTACCCCTGCAGGGGCCGATATTGGTTGCTACCAAATGAATGGTAATGGGAACCAACACTAACAGTAAAGTAATTTAATACATTTAAAAAAAACCTTGCTCGAAAGAGCAAGGTTTTTTTATGCGATTATTTAAAGTCTTAGCTATTGCCCGGTTTTTAATAATGACCAGTTTACCTGATAGTAAATCTGGTGCGTACAGTTGTTGATTTGTTCGGAGTAGGTAAGGTAGAGTGAGCTTTATCTACATCATGTCCCATGCTGGTAATCATTACACTATCGGAAACAGTGGCAATAGTAAAGCCAAAATAACTAGGTGTCCAGTCTTTATCCATAGGTGCGCCTGCATTACCGCACACTATTTCCCATGTTTTGCCGGTATGCACATTTATCGAATCCCATAAATGGTAATGAGAGCCGAAATAAGCATCGCAATTATATTTTTCAATTACGGCCCACATGCTGTCCCTATCTGTTTTAAATTGCTCCATACCCGATTCGGAATTAAAGTGAGAAGGGAAAGGCGGCTTGTGCCCGAATAGGAATATATGGCGTGCACCTTGTTTACGGGCATCTGCTAAATCATTCTTAAGCCAATGCCATGGTACACGGCTTTCTCGGCCAACTGCATCAGTACTGAGTATTACAAAATGATCTCCGCTAAAATCGAAAGAATAGGTTAGTTTACTCTGGTTAGTTACTAAGCTGTCTCCGCCAATATTATCATTAGCTGCTTTGGGCCCGTTAGCGCCACGTATATAATCATGCATTTCTCTTACAAATACCCTTTCGTATGCTGCTACCGCTTTTTTGCCTGATTTTGTTTTTTCAACTATTTCATGATTGCCAGGTATAGCCACTAATTTAACACTGGTAGAAGCTAAAGGAGACTCTTTATACATCTTTATCCACGCTCGCAACTCATTGGCCAATTTTACCGTGTCGTTGCCCGTATAGCCTAACACAAGGTCGCCATTAAAGAAGAGATAAGCAGGCAATGGATTAAGTTTAGCAACCTCATCAAGCATGCGCTTAAAATGGTATCTGTTAATAGTGCTTGGGTTTCCTGCAGTATCTTCAGGTGCAAGTCTGTCGTCGCCGGCAATAACAAAGCTATAGGTTGGTTTTTTAGCGGGGTTATTACCAAACCCCATTGTAATTATTGATATAGTGCCAGCAATAATTATTACACCGAATAACTTCCTTTTCATAAACGTAAATTTAGAGACCCCGAAAGTAAGTTACTACTCTTTATACCGTGTTATCTCAGGATGAAATATGTTAAGATACCGTTAAGTATGCCTTTAAGGAATAGTATAGAAGTCTATTGACCTTCAGTTTTCTCGTCAGTTGAATACTTAATGTGAAAGATGGGTTGCCCCTGAGTATTTGTTATGGTAGTATCTTTACTAGTGCTTACCTTGATCCTATCCCGCGAAACCGATTTCTTGTTTATAAGGTAATCCATCACCTCCTTATTACGAGCATCCATTATTTTATGTACTTCGCTGCTTAGCAAACTATCACCGGTTAGCCTAATACACTTTTCTTCCACGGTCAACAATTCATTGCCGGTTAACTGAAGTTTTTTATTCAGGTACCTGTCAAATAAGGTGTCTTGGGTAGCAATCTTGTTTTCAGCTTTTGCTTCTTTCTTTTTCTTTCGTCTGGTTAATAGGCTATCATTAACCGTATTGTTTGTTTCTTCAAAATATTTCTTTTTCGCCATTGATAGCGCAAGCTCATCCTTTTCCTCAAGGCTATCAATTATCTGCGTTATTTCAACCTGTAGCTCTTTTTTCTTCTCAAGCACTTTACTTACGTCTTCCAGTTTGTGTTTCTGTTTTTCAGCCATTTTGTTTTGCAGGTATTCAAATTCTAATTGGCTAAGATCTTCAGGGTTTTTGCTAAATAGTTTTGCAAGTATCCTAACCGGCGATTCAACCGTTTTCTTTACCAAATCACTTATCATTGGCCATATAAGTTTGCCCACTTTGTAATTAGGATCATCCAAGTTACCACTGGCAGGCAAGTTAAGGTCTATGTTTCCCTTTTCATCTTTTAAAAGCGATACAGCCAATTTCATTGGCATATTATACTCCGACTTGGTTTCGAGTTTTTTGCCTACCTTAATACCTGTTATGTGAATGATGTTGGTGCTTTTTAAGTTCCTGTTTATAACCGAATCGGTGCTTTGATAATTCAAATACCCATCGGTAAACGGCGTAGCAACATAATACTCCATATATGGGTTAAGGTCACTCAAGCGCAGGCTAGTTACGTTGTAATTTATCAGCATGTCTTTTAAGTCGATGCTTATGTCTGCGTTCATAACAATTTTACCTGTGTCTGCCAATGTTGCCGATGCATTAAATACAATGTTCTTGCTCTTGGCGCTAATCTCATCGGTTATCAGGTTTAATTTGGTTATGTCGTAATGGAAAGGCCTGTTTAGTGTATAATCGTTAAACAATAATTGTCCGTTACGCACTGTAATACTGTCGGTATGGTAATCGGTGCTAAAGAAATCAACGGCCATTAGCTTAATACTCGATGATATCATGGTAAATATGTTGGAGTAGTCAGGCTTTACCTCTCCTGTAGTATTATCAGTAACAGGCTCAGGTGGCGAAGTGTACTTTATCATGTTACTGATATTGTTGCCATTGGTAAAGTAATCGAACCGCATAAATGGCTTGTCGAGCAAAATATTGTCGATACTATACAGGTTATGCTTTACATTAACCGTATCAATATTTACCTGAAGTTCGCCCATTCCAAGCACTTTCTGTTTGGCTGTATCGTTAAGTTCAAAGTCATTAACCCTTATAAAGCCGACCGTTGAAATATCTTTAGGATCGTTAAAGTTGCCGTAGATATTCAAGTTAGTATTAAGTAAGCCCTTTAAAGATGATATAGCAATAAAGCTGTTGACAGGCGCATAATACTGGCTCAAATCGTAATCATCAATTTCCAGCGACATGTTGTAATCATCAGTTTTAATATTGGCGCCCATATCTACATTAAAGAATCCTCCGGTACCATATTTAAAATCTAGGTGAGCTTTTATCTGTGGATTGTTCCAGATTACTTCCGGAAGATTGAAGTTTATGTTATGCAGGTTAAACACATTATGTATTGGCACATTGTTGTAAATAATATTTCCGTTATTAATAATTATGTTGTCAACCACATAATGTATAGGCGGGCCACTACTGGTATCTTTGTTTGTTGTGTCTGATTTAAACCGTTGTTTTAAATCATCAAAGTTGAATTTGTTACCATCTTGCACTATGCTTATTTGCGGTTGGTCTATTAATATTGAATCAATACCATAAACGCCTGAGAACAATTTCGGCAGATCGACTTTTATAAATACCATATGACAACCAAAGAATACTTTATCGCTGTTGGCTTCAAAAATTTTCAAATCTTTAATTTTTACACTACCATCCAGAGCATTTATTTTAATGCCTTTAATGGCCACCCTTCGACCCAGGTATTTCATATCGTATTTTTCAATCAGGTACTTTGCAATAGGTGATATATGTTTAAGCCCCAAAGCAGTTATCTTATAATTAAATACCTTCTTTTTTAAATCGAAATTCAAATTGGCCTGCATATCAAACTTACCCGTATCGTTCAATACAGCTGACGCCTTAAATACCACACTTTTATTCTGTGGCCCAACTTCATCGGTACTTAGGTTTATTTTTGAAACCGTATAATGAAATTTATGTTCTTCGGTGTTATCATTAAATACAAACTCGCCATTACGTATTGCTAAACTATCGGCATGGTAATTACTGCTTAAAAAGTCAACTGCCATTGCCTTTACGCTTGACTGTAACAAAGCGAAAATATTTGAATAGTCTATCTTCGACTTTCCCTTGACCGTATCTTTTGTTTTCTTCTCTTCAACAGGTTTGTATTTTATCAGTTCAGTTAAGTTGGTACCATTCGGGTTATCGTTCAGTATCATATAGGGCTTATCCATTATAATGTGGTGGATAATGTATTGGCCCTGTTTTACATTTACAGTGTCTACAGAAATTGACAGTTCGCCCATAGCAAACAGTTTCTTTTTTTCGGCATCCTTTACTTCTACATTATTTATGTTCAGGTATCCGGCTAATGAAAACTCCTTAGGATTATTAAACTTACCGCTCATCTTTAGCTTGGTAGTAAGTGAGCCCTGCAACGAAGATATTCTTACATAACTGTTAAGGGGAGCGTAGTATTGGCTCAGGTCATAAGTATCAATAGTAAGTGCCAGATTGTAGTCGAACGTTTTGCGGTTAGCGTCAAGGTCAATATTAAAGAAGCCCCCGGTACCATATTTAAAATCGAGATGAAGTTTGCTTTCAGGGTTGTTCCAGCTTATTTCTGGTATGTTTAGGTTTATGTTATGTACCTTAATTATATTGTGGACAGAAATATTATTATATGTAACCGTACCATTATTTATGAGCACTTTAGTAACAAAGTAATGGGTGTCGGGGCCTTTTACTGTATCTTTTTGTTTATCTGGGCCAGGCAAAAAGTGCTTTAAAATATCATCAAAATTGAATTTGTTGCCATTTTGGGATATGCTTATTTCTGGGGCATCAATTTTTATCTCATCTATTTCATACACCTTGGCAAGCATTTGCCGTATGTTCACCTTAAGGTAAATATCATGGCAAGCAAAGAATACGCTATCGCCATTCGGTTCGTATATCTTTATATCCTTAATATATATGCTGCCTTTAGTTGCGCTTATTTTAATGCTGCCAAAGGTTATTTTGCGTCCTGTCCAGGCAATTGAGTTCTTCTCAATTTCGTACTTGGCGATAGACGAGAGATTGAAATAAAGCACCCCAAGACTTATTACCAGCAGTAATATTAGGCCAAGGACTATTTTAAGGGCTTTTTTCATTATTTAGGCGTTCGGCTCTCAAAAATAGGAAATACTTATTAATAGCTGGTTTTGAGATGAAATGATGCTCTAATAGTATCATAACACCTTAAAGTATAAATTTGCAATGTATGAAGCGAATAACTTTTATAACACTAATGATGCTATCGGCAGTGCATTTATATGCCCAGCATTTTATGGCAGGCTTAAACGTGGCACCAATTGTTACCGATGTACAGGGTACTGACACACGCGATTTTGATAATGATTTTGTGAAACTGGGTTACTCATTTGGCCTGTTTGTTAATCGGCAAATGGACGAGAAGAATATTATTCAGATGGAAATTAACCTGGTGCAGAAAGGAGCAGAGCAGTTACCCGATTCGAATAACAATGGCTATTTTAAGTTTAGGCTGAATTATGTTGAAGTGCCCATTTTATTAAGGCACCATATTCGCTTTAATGCAAATAATACATTCTATAATAATTTCGAATGGGAGTTAGGTATTTCCGGTGGCTACTTATACAACTATTCGTATACCGGTGGTAATGGCTATAATCTTACCTTTCCGCAAGGCAGCATGAATACTATTGATGTAAGTGTGTTGGGCGGTGTTAACTATCTAATATCGCCAAGTTTTTATTTTGGAGTGCGCTATTCAAATTCGTTAATACCTGTGTTAAAGCACAATGCTATTCCGCCGCAATCGTTAAACTCTTACAGTTTAGATTTTAATAATGGCAATAACCTGGTATGGGCATTTAGCCTCAAGTATATTATTGCCGGTAAGCAAGATGGTAAATAGTAGCCTATTGCTTAGTAGCAGCTGCGTAGTTTTCCGCAACCTGATCCCAATTCACCACATTCCACCAGGCATTCATATAATCAGCACGTTTGTTCTGGTATTTTAGGTAATAGGCGTGTTCCCAAACATCAAGGCCAAGTATAGGTGTACCTTTAATGTCAGAAATATCCATCATCGGGTTATCCTGGTTAGGGGTAGAGCCAATATCAAGTTTACCATCTTTGGTTACATAAAGCCATGCCCAGCCTGAACCAAAACGTTTTGTTCCGGCTTCATCAAATTTGGTCTTCATTGCATCCAGTGATGTAAATACATCATTAATAGCAGTGGCTAATTTACCGGTTGGGGTGCCACCGCCGTTGGGTTTCATGTTCTTCCAAAAGAAAGAATGGTTCCAGTGGCCGCCGCCATTATTACGAACTGCCATAGGATACTTTGATATGTTCTTTATCATTTCATCTAATGCTAGCGGGCCCATTACACTACCGCTCAAATTATTTTCCTGAATGGCTTTGTTCAGGTTGTTTACATACGCTGCGTGATGCTTGTCGTGGTGTATTTGCATAGTGGTAGTATCAATATGCGGCTCAAGTGCATTGTAATCGTAGGGTAGGGCAGGCAAAGTAAAGGGGCCGCCATCGGCTGCAACATTCTCGTTAGAAGTGCTAATGCCAGGTGAACTGCCTTTTACTTTGAGCATAAAAGGAGCCACTAAGCCTGTTGCTGTAAGTAGTAGTGAGTTTTTTAGAAAGCCACGCCTTCCGTTGTCTGTCTTTATAGTCATAAATAGGTTTTACTAAACAAACCCTATCTGTTATGGATACAAAATTCAATTCATTCAAAGAGTTCTATCCTTTTTACCTGCAACAACATTCC
>JABDHI010000039.1:0-7960 GCA_013285655.1 Bacteroidota bacterium | reverse complement strand
AAAAATTAACTTTTGAATTTTATTTTACCGGTAATAAGTTGGCTAAACATAAGTAAGTCGGCACCGAAACTATAAAAAGGATTTTTAAATGTAGCAGGCCTGTTGTGTTCAAAAAAGAAATGCCCTACAAAGCCGAATGCATAGCCAAATAATGGCGACGCAAAGGCCCACCATTTATTATTGAATGTAGTCAATACTATTATTAAGAATATTAGTCCTAGTAAGGTGCCGATGAAATGCAATGTGCGGCATACCACTTCGGAATGTTGTTGCAGGTAAAAAGGATAGAACTCTTTGAATGAATTGAATTTTGTATCCATAACAGATAGGGTTTGTTTAGTAAAGGTATAAATTTAAACGTGAAATACATACCCGGGTATTTTCAGGTAGTGATGAGGAATATACTTACATGCCTTTCTTTTGCAGAAAGTCTTTCTCTAGTAACTCTGCTTTTGGAATGGTGTTACGCAACCACTGTAATATTATCTCGTCTTTTTCAGGTTCACTCAATTGCCAGTTAATATTCTCTTTTCGCAAACGGCTGCTTAGGGTATACATGCTAATAGCTGCGGCCACCGATATGTTAAAGCTTTCGGTAAAGCCCATCATCGGTATTTTTACAAATAGCTCAGCATTCTTCTCAAGTTCAGGTGACATGCCTTGTAATTCAGTGCCAAAAAAAAGTGCTAGTTTCTTATCAAGCGGAACATTCTCTATACTGTAACTATCCTTATGAGGCGATGTAACCGCAATGGAATACCCTTTGGCTTTTAATGCCTCTACGCAAGCAATAGTATTATTCGGGGCTTTATTATATTTATGCAGATTGAGCCATTTATAAGAGCCTAATGCAACATCAGGGTTAATGGTGTACTTATTCGCATTTTCAATTATATGCACATCCTGTATTCCAAAACAATCGCATGAACGTAATACGGCACTTGCATTGTGGGGTTGATAAATATCTTCTAAAGCAATACTAACATGGCGGGTGCGGTTCTTTATTATATCGTCAAAACGCTTTTTGCGTTCTTCGGTAACAAAGCCGGTTAAATAAGATATGAGTTCAGCTTGCATGACAACTATAAGCTATAACGATAAGTTATAAATTATAAAAATGAGTTTATCGTTTATGGTTCATTGTTAGTTAGGCAAATCTTGGCGCCGACTTTGCTAACTCTTCAGGCGATAAGGACTTGAAGTAATCTAAGGTTATCTTCAATCCCTCAGCACGAGACACCTTTGGTTCCCAACCCAACAACTTTCTTGCCAATGTAATATCTGGTTTGCGTTGCTTCGGGTCATCCTTTGGCAATGGTGTGTGAATTATTTTTTGTGTACTAGCTGTCAATTTTAATATCTCTTCGCCAAATTCGTTTATGGTGATCTCGGCCGGGTTGCCAATATTAACTGGCAATGCGTAATCACTTAATAAAAGCTTGTAAATGCCATCAACCAAATCGGATACGTAGCAGAACGAACGTGTCTGGCTACCATCGCCAAAAGCAGTGAGCGGTTCATTACGCATTGCTTGTCCAATAAAAGTAGGCAGTACACGACCGTCGTTTAGCCTCATACGTGGGCCGTAAGTATTGAATATACGAACGATACGGGTCTCAAGCTTATGAAAAGTGTGGTAGGCCATTGTTATTGCTTCCTGGAAACGTTTTGCTTCATCATACACACCGCGTGGGCCTACCGGGTTTACGTTGCCCCAATAGTCTTCTGTTTGCGGGTGAACCAATGGATCGCCATAAACTTCAGATGTAGATGCTATAAGCATCCTTGCTTTTTTTGCTTTGGCTAGGCCGAGCAAGTTATGTGTACCTAACGAACCAACTTTTAAGGTTTGAATAGGAATCTTTAAATAATCTATCGGGCTTGCCGGCGATGCAAAGTGAAGTATATAATCCAAATCTCCCGGCACAAATACAAATTTGGAAACATCGTGATGGTAAAACTCAAAATGTTCCAGCTTAAATAAATGCTGAATGTTACGCATGTCGCCTGTAATAAGGTTGTCCATGCCAATTACGTGGTATCCTTCAGCTATAAAGCGGTCGCAAAGGTGCGAGCCTAAAAAGCCAGCTGCACCGGTTATAAGTACTCTCTTCATTTTGTAATATTTTTCCTGCCTATGCTAAAATAGGTAAATCCAAGTTCCTCCATTTGATCGGTACCATATAGGTTCCTTCCATCAAATATCACAGGCTTTTTCATTCTCTTTTTAATCTCTTCAAAATCAGGTGTACGGAAAAGGCTCCATTCGGTAGCTATTATCAATGCATCAGCTCCGTCAAGCGCAGCGTATTCATCAGCAGCATATTTAATGGTATCGCCTTTTATCTTCTTCACATTCTCGGTAGCAGCAGGGTCAAAGGCCGTAACGGTAGCCTTTCCTTTCAGTAATTCATCTATCATTACCAATGCCGATGCTTCACGAATATCGTCGGTATCGGGTTTAAATGCAAGGCCCCACATAGCTATTTTTAATCCTTCCAGTTTGCCAAAATGTTTCTTAACACGCGATACAAGAATGTGTTTCTGTATCTCGTTCACTTCAGTAACTGATTTCAATATTTTAAAATCGTAATTGTTCTCTTCCGATGATTGAACCAATGCTCTTACGTCTTTTGGGAAACAACTTCCTCCATAACCAATACCAGGGAACAAGAATCGTTTGCCGATACGTGGATCGGAACCGATACCTATACGAACCATATCAACATCAGCGCCCACTTTTTCGCAGAGGTTAGCAATTTCATTCATGAACGAAATTTTAGTTGCTAAAAACGAATTGGCTGCGTATTTGGTAAGCTCAGCTGAGCGAAGATCCATAAAGTAAACCGGGTTACCCTGACGCACATAAGGCTTGTAAAGTTCTTCCATTGCCTTACGGGCTTTGTCAGACGATATACCAAGCACAACACGGTCTGGCTTCATAAAGTCATCTACTGCAAATCCTTCGCGTAAAAATTCCGGGTTCGATATAACGTCAAAATCGCCTTTATAATTCTTTGCAATGGCTTCCTTTACTTTTTCGGCAGTACCTACAGGAACAGTGCTTTTATCTACAATAATTTTGTATGAGGTCATTATTTTACCCAAATGCTCAGCAACCTTAAGTATATATGAAAGATCTGCAGAGCCATCTTCATTCGGTGGAGTAGGGAGTGCCAGAAAAATAACATCGGTCTTTTTTACAGCATCTTCCAATTGTGTTGTAAACTGCAATCTTCCTGCTTTCAGGTTACGTTCAAAAAGTACATCAAGGTCAGGTTCGTAAATAGGTATTTTACCGCCGCGCATGGCATCAACTTTCGCTTCATCAATATCTACGCATAAAACGTGGTTACCTGTTTCGGCAAAACAAGTGCCTGTAACCAATCCCACGTAGCCTGTACCTACAATGCTAATATTCATATATAATGGTAAATAATAGGCGACGAAGATAACGATTACAGTGGATTATGAAAGCCTGAAAAGCAGGTTTATTTGCTTATTTTTCCGTTCCAGCGGGCAATATGGTTTACGGGAGCCGCATCAACTGTATCGAATAGTCCGCCGGCATAAAGCTCGTCGTTATAAACACCAAGTGAATGCACAGGAGAATTAACACCTCCGCCAACAGGATCCCAACTAGTGCCGTTCCATTTGGCTATGTAATTTGCTTGCTGCTCGCCTGCGCTTTTAAATAAGCCACCCACTATAAGTTCGTTATTATATGTAGTAAGTGACCATATAGATGCAAATTGTCCATTACCTAGGCCTGTTCCAACAGGCGCCCAATCTTTTCCGTTCCAACGCGCAATATAATTGGCAGGTGTTCCCCCAGCTGTGTCGAAAACACCACAAACATAAAGCTCATCTTTATAAACCGATAATGCCGTTACAGGGTAGCTTATACCCTGACCGACAGGTTTCCATTCCTTACCGTCCCAGCGAGAAATATTATTGCCTTGTTTACCTGCCACAGCTTTAAATGTTCCACTGGCATATAATTCGCCATGGTAAACTGCAAGGCCGCAAATAAAGCTGTACTTGCCCGAATCGAGCCCTGTGCCTGCATCTGACCATCGTGCACCGTCCCAGCGGGCAATGGAGTGGGAAGGTTTGCCATCAACCGTATCAAATTTCCCGGCCGCGTATAGTTCTTTATTATAAACACAAAGTGCCGACACCGTTCCTTTTATGCCCATACCTACGGGCTGCCATTCATTACCATTCCAGCAAGCTATACCTGTACTATGTTTTCCACCTGCGCTATCAAACCCGCCGCCCACAAACAGCTTGCCGTTGTATTGGGTCATACAAAGCACCATTTTATTTATGCCCTTGCCAACCAGGTGCCATTCGCTACCATTCCAACGGGCTATATTGTTTACCTGTTTGCCGCCTGCATTGCTAAAGCTTCCACCTGCATACAGTTCGCCTTTGTAAGGCGTTAATGATAACACCAAATTGTTTATGCCGCTGCCAACAGGAGCCCACGCACTGGGCTTTTTACTATCGTTGCATGCTACTGCAAATAGTATAAGAGCCGATATAGTGGCTTTATAACATATACAAAACGTATGTTTTAGCTTTACTGAGTATTTTCCCTTCACGTGTATATCGCTTATGCAATTCAAATGTAATGAAATTGAGAAGAAAACGCAAGGTTTTGTATAAACGAACCCGGGGCGGTGGCTGTATATTCTGCCCGTGATTAAAAACACTAACTTTGTTTGAGCTAACAACTAATTATTATGGAACAAGTAGCGCTTGATGAATTAAAATATCCTATCGGTAAATATAAAAAGCCTGAATCGTTTACAGAACAAACTTTAAAAGATAAGGTAAAGATATTGCAGGAATTGCCTGCAGCCTTAACTAAAGAAGTTGCCGGATTAGACGAAGCCAGTTTAAGCTACCTGCACAGGCCTGATGGCTGGACGATTGCACAATTGGTGCATCACCTGGCTGATAGCCATATGAATGCATTTATACGTATAAAACTTGCTTTAACTGAAGAGAACCCTACCATAAAGCCATACGAAGAAGCCAAATGGGCCAAATTGCCGGATAATAATGCACCTATTGAGGCTTCATTAAAAATACTGGATGGTGTACATCAACGCTGGACTATGTTACTACTTGCCTTAAATGCTACCGACCTTGAAAGAACTGTTGTTCACCCTGAACACGGTAGGCAAATGAAGGTAAGTGATCTGATATCATTATATGCATGGCATTGCGGCCACCATTTGGCACATGTTAAGAATGCGAAGAAGTTTAAGAATAAGTTTTAATATGCGATATATAACAGCTATTGTTATCGGTTTCCTTTTTGTTTCATCTATAAGTTTTGGGCAAACTACCCCTAAACAAAAAGCAGCGATGCTTTATGAAAAAGGGAAGTATAAAAAGGCGTTGCGTTTATACGACAGCTTGATTAATGTAAACGACAACGATACCGACTCGTTTTACGGGCGTGGCCTGGTGAAGCTTGCTATGGAAGATTTTGATGGCTCCATTAAAGATTTTAAGAAGGCTTTAAAACTTAACCCCAACGACGCTGATTCGTATTTAAATATGGGAATAGCCGAATACAAAAGCGATGATGGCAGAAGTGCATTAAGCGATATTAATAAAGCTATTCAGTTGCGACCGACATTTTCAGACGCCTATAATTATAAGGGTAATGTGGAGTTTTCTTCAGGAGATACAAGTAATGCTATGAAAGATTACACCCGTTCTATACAATTAGATTCTACCAACATGGATGCGTTCTTTAACCGGGCATATATGGAGATAGAACAAAAAAAGTATGCCATTGCTTTTGATGATTTTACTGACGTGATAGCCCTCGACAATACCGATGCACCTGCTTTCTTTTATCGCGGACTTGCATTAGAAGAGATGAAAAAATACAAGGATGCTGCTAACGATTATAATAACGCCATTGCCGTTGATTCTAACTATGCAGAGGCTTACCTTAACCGTGGTATAGTTAAATACATGTTAGGCTATTACCCCGAAGCGAAGTACGATTTTAGTGAGGTGATTCGGAAGGATTCGGATAATGCTGTTGCGTTTTATTGCCGTGCACTGAGTGAAGATAAGCTGAAGGACTATCTTGGGGCAATTCAGGATTATTCCATAGCTATTCGTTTTCAGGCAAACTATGCCGAGGCTTTTTACGGCAGGGGCAATAGTTATATGGCTATTGGTAGTATGGATAAAGCTTGTAACGACTTTAATTCTTCTTACGAAAATGGGTACGCACCTGCGTTATCTAATATCAATAACTTCTGTAAGAAAGTAAAGAAGAGTAAGGGCTGGTCGCTGAACTAGTTTGCTTGCGGTGCAAAAGGCTTCTTACGAAGGATAAGTGAAGATGTTCCTGTAAAGAAAAGGCCAAAAGTAACTGGTTTCATAAACGTCATTGCTGCGGTTATAAATGCACTTTGATTTTTGCCTTGTTCTATTCCTGAGGTAAATAGATTAATATCCTGCTGGCTTGCATGCTGGGCTTTTAATTGCAGCAACATAAATGCATTGTATTTATCGTTAAAGTCAGGGGCAATTTTATAGAACAAGAACATGGATGCAGCAACATAGAATGATGATATAAGGACTGTAATCAATAATCCTGTTATAAAAGCACTTCTAAATCCAATATATCCGCCGCCCAGTTTCTTTCGGTTAGCGCCAATACCCAGGTATATGGCCAAAAAGCTAAGTATCATGGTCGTGAACAAAATATTTTCGCCTTTATCAAACCCAATAGAATCAATATTAGGAACGATGATGAACATAGGGGCTGAAATTACAATACCACCGGCTATGCCATATTTTAAAACGATCTCTTTCATATTTACTGGGCCTTTTTAGGCGATAGGCGCGCAATGTTACTAATAATCTTTCCACCTGCTATCATAAACTGCCCGCCCACGTACACATCGCCCTTATATTCCGCTAATGCCCAAACAGTGCCGCTATAGGGCTTACAATCTCCACCCGAATAAACCACACCACCCAGGCAACACCATGCCATAGTAGATGCTTTGTAGCATGCAATATGGTTGGCATATTCTGCATTAGGCGATGAAGTAAAATCGCCACCCATATAAATGGTGCCGTCGCATTCGGTAAGTGCTGCGGCTCCGTCATTCAACGATCCTACAGGCGACCAATCCATATCATTCCATTTAGCTAAGTAATTGAACTCACCACAGGTATATAACTCATCATTATATAAACAGAAGGTTTTAACCCATCCGCCAAGTCTTATGCTTTTATTCCCCTGCACAGTCTCCCACGATCTTCCGTTCCAGCGCAACACTTCGCTGAATTGCCCACCTGCGTATATCTTGTTTTTATAAACTGCCAGGGCGCGTACATTGTTGCTTACCCCACGGCCAAAACTTAACCAGGTAGTATCGTTCCACATGGCTATAAATTTGGCACGGGTAGTATCGGCCATGGTAAACTTGCCACCGGCCACTAAGTTGCCTTTATACAGAGTGAGCGCATTTATGGGCCCGTTCAGTGTGCTTACTTTCTTCCATATAGTATCGTTCCAATACATAAGCCGGTATATGGCATTAGCTCCAATACTTTCAGTAGTGCCGGCATATAAGTGTCCCTTATACATAGCCATTGCAGTAACCAATCCCTGTAAGTTCGAATCCGCCGCATGCCATGCGTTACCATCCCAGCTTGCAAAATGCACCGCTTTGCCATTCAGGCTGTCAACACCATTGGCATATAGTTTATTGTTGCTGGTAAATAGCTGGGTAAAACTTCCTTTTATACCATTACCCACAGCCGACCATGTTTGGGCCATTGTAAATGGTATGCTGCTGAGTACGAATAAAAAGGCTAACGAAAGTTTTCTCATAAGCATTGAGGTACTGTCAAAGGTAGAAAAAATAGGGAACAATGCTAAAGGCTTATTGCATTGAGGTTTTTTATT
>JABDHI010000038.1:57-27244 GCA_013285655.1 Bacteroidota bacterium | reverse complement strand
GTTGCCTGCCCGGAAGACCATGCAAACGTATATCCAGGTGAACCACTCACTACACCAACAGAGTCATATCCGTTACAATTGTTCCAACATGAAGTGTTGCGCTTAAGACTTGTAAGAACTGGCCCTGTAGTATTATTTACCGGTATTAAAAATGTATTGGTACAACCCTTCGTATCAGTTATAGTTACACTATAGGTTCCTGCGGCAATACCAGATGTGTCCTTTCCTGTTGCGGTTCCAGGTTTCCACGAATAGGTGTAAGGGCCAATACCACCCGTTGGAGATAATGTAATACTTCCTGTATTAGTGTTACACACAGGGGTTACAACAACAGGGTTAGCTGCAAGAGGAGGAGCTTGGTTAATTGTAACTGTATAAGTTACATTACATAAATTGGCATCGATGAGTTTTATTGTATAAGTTCCCTGGCACATACCACTAACAGCAGAAGTAGTTTGTCCGCTTGACCATGCATAGGAATAAGGAGGTGTTCCACCCGATGCCATAATTGAAGCAGTACCTACGCAAGTGCCGTTGCAACTTACATCAGTCTCTGCTGTAACTCCTGACAAAACAGGCGGGTTAACAAATTTTACTGAGTCAGTATTAACGCAACCTGCTACGTCATGCACGGTAACGGTATAAGAGCCAGCGCATAATCCGGTTGCGGTTGATGTGGTTTGGTTTGGAATACAGTTCCATAAATAAGAATAAGGGGCAGTTCCGCCGGAAGCATTGGCAGTGGCAGTGCCATCGCATGATCCGTTACAACTCAACCCACTTGCTGAGCTGGTTACAATAATTGTTACTGTTGGAACTATAGTAACATTTTGAGTTATTTTACAAGAGTCAGCATCTGTAATGTTTATGGTATAGGTTCCCGGGCAAAGATTAATTGCAGCTGATGTAGTTTGCCCTGTATTCCATGAATATTTGTAAGGTGATGTACCACCATTAACAGTAACCGTAGCACTACCGTTACATGAAGTACAGCTTGTGTTATTTGCAGAAATTATTGAACTGAGCGGAGTAGGCTGTGTTACTGTGAAGTAAGATGTTATGTTACATAAATTAGCATCTACAACTTTAACAGAATCGTTTGCGGCAGAGCATAAACCCGTTGCACTATCAATAGTGGATGTTGGTGTAGTGTTCCAGGCATAGGTGTATGGAGGTGTACCACCACTGGTACCGGTAGCAAACGCTTTACCATCGCACGACCCGTTACAGCTTACATTGTCAATAGTAAGAGGTACAGTTAATACGTTAGGCTGAGTTAAGGTTACAACAGTGGTGTTATTAGAACAGCCATTAGCATCAGATACATTCAGGGTATAGGTACCATCACAAAGGCCATTAATATTCTTTGTGGTGGCTCCGATAGGTGCCCAGTTGTAGCTATATGGGGTGGAACCACCACTAACAGCAACTTTTATAGAGCCATTACAGGTGCCATTGCAAGTTTCGGTGAATATTGATTGTAACGGTGCTAATGACGGAAGTATAAACCTAACACCTACAGGCGGAACCGGAGCTTATGCATATACCTGGAGCCCGGCAGTATCTACTACAAACTCAGCTGCCAGTCTTTCACCAAATACATATACAATTACTATAACCGATGGTAATAGTTGCGATACCACTATTAATGTTACTATAACACAACCACCAGCATTAACACTTGCCATGGCATCTACAAATGTACTTTGCAATGGTGCTTGCAATGGTACAGGCACAGGCCATGTGGGTGGTGGAACAAAGCCTTATATTTATTCATGGTCTAACGCAGGGGTTGATTCGAATATTGTCAACCTTTGTCCGGGAGGATATACCTTAAATGTTACCGATGGCAATGGTTGTCCTGCTTCGGGCAACGTAACAATAACTCAACCAGGAGTACTTAGCGGAATACCATCAAGCACTAATGTAAGCTGTAATGCCGGAAGCAATGGTACTGCTCAAATACTTGTTTCTGGAGGTACTTTAGCCTATTCTTATGCCTGGACAGGCGGTTATACAAGCAGTGCAATAGGGCCGGTATCAGCAGGTAAATATATTGTAACAGTTACCGATGCTAACAGCTGTTCGTTTAATGATTCAGTTACCATTACGCAGCCTAATCCAATAAGTATAGTTATTACCCCTACCAATGTAAGTTGCTCGGGTTATTGCAACGGCACTGCTAGTGCAGTTGTTAATGGTGGAACAGCAGGCTATTCTTATGCATGGACGGGAGGAGCGACCACAAGCTCAATAAGCGGATTATGCCCTGCTACTTATACCTTAAATGTTACCGACGCGAATAGTTGCCCTGCAAGTGATCAGGTTACTATATCTCAACCATTACCATTGTCTGCCAATGTAACAAGTACTGATACCAAATGCCCGACCACATGTGATGGAACGGCCACATCAAATGCAGTTGGCGGTACTTCTCCTTATACCTATGTATGGAACGGTGGAGCAACAACCAGTGGCGTTACAAGTTTGTGCGCAGGTAAGGATACCGTGGTTGTAATGGACGCCCATTCATGTATCGATACAGGATATGCAACAATTGCAAATCCTATACCCATTACTACATCTGTTGCAACTGCACAAAGCAGTTGTAATTTCTGTAATGGCTCTATTACCGTTACCGCTGCGGGCGGAACTGCCGGATATACTTATAACTGGTCGAGTGGTTTGCCTTCAGGTGGTTCGCAGGTAAATGTTTGTGCCGGTGTATATACCTACACGGTTACCGATGCAAACCTTTGTACTGCCAACTTTACAACTATACTTAACAATACCAGTGGCCCTACAAGTGCAACTATAGCTACAGCTAATGATAGCTGCTTTAGTTTCTGCGATGGTGCAATAAGCACTGTTCCAACCGGTGGAACACCTCCATTTACATATAGCTTTAACAGTAGCCCGCCACAAAGCAGTGATACAGGCACTGGTCTATGTGCGGGTTCATATACTATTACTATTACTGATAAATTGGGTTGTAAATTGTTTGAACTTGATACCATTACCCAACCTACTCAACTAGTAAATACGGGTATAACTACTAATGCTACCTGTGTTGGAATTTGTAACGGAACTATTTCACTTACAACAAGCGGTGGTACACCGCCATATAATTACAGCTGGTCAAACGGACAAACAACTTCAACCATGTCAGGGTTATGCCCGGGTACCTATACCGTAACAGTTACTGATGCAGAAAAAATATGTTCACTCATTCAACCATACACAGTAGGACAGAATGTAATTGTTTCTTCTTCCATTACTCCAACACTTATTATGTGTTATGATAGCTGCACAGGAACTGCATCTGAGAGTGCCAGTGGCGGAACAGGCCCGTACACATATCTCTGGAGCAACGCATCTACTTCGACAAGCATTAGCGCCTTATGTGCTGGCAAGTATTCAATCACAGTTACCGATCAAAATGGTTGCCAGGCGCTTGACACAACCAACATTACACAACCTACAGAAATGCAGGCCTCATTCAAAACAACACTGATAAGTTGCAATGGAAGTTGTGATGGAACGATTACCGCTTCGGTAACCGGTGGCACTCCGGGCTATTTATACAACTGGAGTAACTCACAAACGACTGATTCTATTGGTAGTCTTTGTGCTGGAGTGTATACCTTAATGGTGACCGACAAAAATGGTTGTACTTATGATACAACTTCTACACTGAATGACCCACCTGTCCTTACATATAATAACATCATTACCAACTCAACATGTAATACCACTAACAACGGAGCTATTACAGTAACTGTTAATGGTGGTGTTCCACCATACTCTTATGGCTGGTCAACGGGTGCATCAACGGCAACAATTACGAATCTTTTACCTGGTACATACATACTAGCTATAACAGATTCTACTAATTGCAGCTTGATCGATAAGGTTGTGGTTGTAGCAGATACTACAGTTATTGCTAAGCCTGGTAATGATACATCAATATGTCAGTCTTTCTCTGCTACTCTAAATGGAAATGCAAGTGTAAATGCCTCTACCTACGCTTGGTATAGTTTACCTTCCAGAACATTGATAGCATCTACAAGCACTGTAACTGTAACACCTCTAGCTACAACTCAATATATACTTGTAGCAACCGACGGTATATGCGTTGACACTTCTAATGTATTAACAGTAACTGTTAATCTGCCTCCTTCTGTTAATACGGGTGGCTCGCAATCTATCTTTTTATCCGGTTCAGCTACCTTGGGTGGCAATCCAACAAGTGGCGCCGGAAGTACTTATTTGTGGCAGCCGTTTACAGCCATATCAGACAGCTCATCTTCCAACCCAGTGGTTACGCCAACGGTAACAACTACGTATACAGTAACCGTTACAAGCCCATTTGGTTGCATAACAATTGATACTGTTACAGTTAACGTGTTACCAAAATTCATACCACCGGGCGGCTTTACACCTAATGGTGATGGAATAAATGATTATTGGAATTTAAATGTTGGCAAGTTTCCAAATGTAAGTGTAGAAGTATTTAACCGTTGGGGAGAAAGAATTTTCCATTCAATAGGATATAAGATACCGTGGGATGGAACCTATGACCATGAGCCTGTACCGGTAGGTACTTACTATTATGTTATTAATCTTAACGACCCTTTGTTCCCGAATGCAATTACAGGGCCGGTAACTATTATGAGATAAAAATATAGCCTATGCGCAATATAAAATATGTACTAACATTTGTTTCATTACTGTTTCTGCAAAGGATAATTGCCCAGCAGTTACCCCAGTATACACAGTATATGATGAATGATTTTTCTTTGAATCCCTCTATTGCAGGTACGCAGCCTTATTTCGAAGCTAAAAATGATGACCGTTACCAATGGGTTGGCATAACGGATGCCCCACAAACCTATATGCTCACGTTTGATGGACCACTTACCGAAAAACATATTGGTATTGGTGCTTATCTTTATTCTGACATTACAGGACCTACCAGAAGAACAGGTTTCACGGCTTCATATTCGTACCACATGAAATTGACTGATTGGCTTAATGCGTCATTGGGCCTTTCGACCGGTATACAACAATTTGCAGTAGACGGTTCACAGATAAATTTAGCGGAGCCTGGGGATCCTGCGCTTACAACTAATCTTGAATCTGTTTTGGTTCCAGATATTGGCTTTGGATTTTATCTTTATGGAGATAATTTTTATTTCGGTGCATCTGTTCCTCAACTAGTAGAAACTCACCTACAGCTTACTTCATTTTCGGATGCTGAAAGCCAACTAGCCACCCACTATTTTGCAACGGCCGGATATAAATACACAATCAATTCAAAGTTTGCAGTACAACCAACACTTGTGTTTCAATACGTATCTCCGGTACCGGCAATGATAGATATTGGTGTAAGAGGAATCTATTTAAATAAAGCTTGGTTAGGTGTAGGTTATCGCACGGGCGATGCAGCATATGCACTTATAGGTTATACCTACCAGGAGAATTTAACTTTCGGATACTCGTATGATTATCCTGTTACCGATATACGTAAATATACTTTCGGCACCAATGAAATTTTCATAGCTATACGCTTTAACCGCATAACAACAGCGCCTAAGCCTGACGATAAAGCAAAGCAGTAATTATACTTTAGTAGAGAACCTGGTAAAGATCTGCGAACTCCTCCGTTCCTTCACGATGAATGAACTTTAGTTTTTGAGGATACTTCTTATATATTGGTGACACCATAAACTGCATAGTAGTTATAACATCACCTGTGTTTTTATCGGGATTAATACGTAAGCTTGGCAGCATTATGTAATCAACTTTATTGGTTCTAAAGTAACTCAACAATGAATCGGCATTAGTACTGTAAACCCTATATACCGGGAAGAACTCCCTACCATTGGCATATATAAACGACATAGAAGATTTCCTTACTGCCACCTTAGCATCCTTAGGAAGGCTATCAGCACACCAGCGGCTCATCTTCAGGTAATTTATCCAATCAGGTGTATAGCCATACAAAATATCGCCATGTAGGTTCTTACTGAGTATCGGTAGGTTCTTTTTTGCCTTACCCAATGTTGTTGCTGCGCCTGCTATTGCAAAAAACACAATTACCATAAACAATATAAACTGGAACCCCCAAGCGCCTTTTTTAAACAGATCATACAACCCATAAAACAACGTCATCAATAATATGGGTACACATATCATTATTATACGAGGTTGATCCCAACGAGTTTGTAATACAAAGAAGGAGGCCACCATTATACTTATTGCATATAAAAAAGTAATCATCATGTACTTATTCTTCGACTTAATAATTCGGTACAATATAAACACACACAGCGCTACAATAAATATCACAAACCAGTTAAGATTATCTCCCTCCATTGGTTTGTAATTCCTTACCGACTCATCTGAACGCAGCCCAACGATTTCAAAAAAACGCTTAGAGATATAATCATCGCAATTTTGGAAGAAACGTGTAAAAAATCCGGGAATGGTTTCATTGCCTTTGCTTGCATCATAAGGGTCTTTCAGCATTAATATATTGCTTTGGGCACCCCATTGGTTTTGAGTTTTCAAAAACACCTTTTGAAGTACAAGTAAAGGAATTTCAAAAACAAGGAAAGCACCAAACATGTACAGAATACTACGATATTGCTTATTGAGAATAAAATAAAGAACAATAGCCCCCATGCTTATTATGGCTACATTTTTTGTAATAGCCATTAGAAAAACAAGTAAGCCCGGAATAAGCCAGTACTTATAATTTTCCTTTGCGGGCATTGTATCGGCATCTTCAACATTGTCTATTAACCTGAAGAAATAGAAGAGGAACATATACTGTAGGCACATAAAAATTGCCTCACTGTAAGTAAGACTTGCATAATTAAGAATGAATGAGTTTATACCCGTGATAAAGAATACAGGGTAAAATACCATTGCCGGAATACGATCTTTAAATGCTCTATAAAAGAAATAAAGACCAACAATATTAAATAGTAATGAAAGTATCTTTAGTAGTATAATATTGATACCAAAAGGAATCATGAAAATACTCAACACTATTGGGTACAAAGGCCCCTGGTATGATGGGAAAATTCCTTTATGAATGAAATTATAAGCCCTTTCAAGATAACCAGAGTCATCACCTCCAATATCCATGCGGGCCTGAAAAAGCAGAATTGAAAACAGACCACTACAAATAAAAATAATCAGAGTTATGTTCTTCTCTCTTTTATTAAACCAATTATTCAGGTTTTCGAATAACGATAAAGATTGGGCAGCGGGTTTATACGAAGGGGGCTGTTGCCTGTTTTTAGCAGGCACTCCCTTTCCCTTTGGTTTATTGTTATTAGCCATTAATGGCGTGTTATTTTAATGTAAGTGTGGTCTCGCCCATCTCAGCCCCATCGGCATATAGCTTAATAATGTAATTGCCGGGTATAAATCCTGCTGTGCTTTCGCAATACATTACCAGGCTTTGATCTTGGTTAGCATAATCAATGTTTTGCTTAAGATCATAATATCCTTTCGTGCCTTCAAATTTAAATATGCTTGATTCATCGCCAGTCTTCGAAAGCTCTTTCCCATCAGGTGTAAGTACCCTCACATAAATATCTTTATTCCCGGCCTTAGCAATACGGTTAGCCGTAATGGTGAATTGGAGTTTGATCTTCTCAGCCTTTTTGGCTTTATCGGTTACAGATTCTTTACTGCCAAAACGAAAGTGAACTCCTTCGGCAGTAATACTTGTTGCAGCAAGCATTGAGCCTGTAGCCACAACACCCTTTAGTTTCACATTCTGATCTTCTAACTGGCCAGAATGAGTCTTTTCGGTCCTTAAAGATTCCACAACCTGGTTCTTTTCTTCCGTCAGCTCTTTATTAAGCGTATTGAGCGAATCGATACTCTTAACATAGTCCTTCATTATGCTTCTAAGGGTCTCCGTTTCCTTTTTTAGTTTGGCAATAATATACGGGTCATCCTTATATTTTTCGGCTTGTTGCAATAACATCGCAATCGTATCTTTCTTATTATTCAGCTGATCCTGAATTTTTTGATCGGATGTTTTTAGGGTGGTGTAATCTGCCTGCAGGTTGATCAAATCGGACCTAACTGAATCTCTTGACGAGTTAGAAGCCTGAACCTGCACAACCATATTTTGCTTCTGTTTCCAATACTGCCATCCAAGCAATACCAGCAAAATAGCGAGTATGAAAATAATGATAATTAGTAAGCGGTTTTCCCGGCTTTTTTCTTCAGGTGGGCTATTTAAAGGGTCCTTATTTTCTGCTTCCATCAAGGTTTTAATATTCGCTGGCAAATGTAATGTTTTTAAACGTGCATGTTGTTTACATTCCTTACGCTATTTATTAACCAAACCATGCTCATATTTTACTTTCACTTCATATTGTGAGCAATATCTAAACCATCTCTTGCTTTAACGTTTGGAGGGTAGCGCATTTTATTTACTTTTGCAAAGCTTTTTACATCTCATACGGTCTATTAGGCTTGTTTATAACCCAAAAAATACGCACAAAAAGGCTTTTTAGCCTTAAAAAAATATGATTAATCACTCTTCTGAAACAATTAATCATTTATTTGGCCTTATAGGAGCTTCTGTCCTCTTCATCACAGGCTTAGTCGTGCTATTTAAGAATCTGTCTAAAAACGAAACCTTTGGTAAAAAGCTGCGTATATTTGGGACAGAAAGGCACTTAAACATGAATATATTTACTTTACGCAAAATGAGGGTTCTTTTAGTATTTGTTGCTCTCTTTTCTATGAATATCGCTTTTGCTCACTCTATTTCCGGAAGTCAGAATAACGGTGGCGTAACTGATGCCAATGGATTACGTCAAAACCACTGGGTAATATATAACAGCATGCGCCATTTGCCTGGATATACCGACGATGCCAAGGTGGAAGAAGGTGATTATAAGGACAATATGAAACAAGGGGTGTGGACAAGCTACTTCCCAAGCGGAGCCGTGAAAAGCAAAATAACCTTTAAGGATAACCGCCCTGAAGGGTATTGCGTAACCTATTTTGAAAATGGTAATGTGCAAGAAGAAGGAACCTGGAGTAACAACCGTTGGACAGGCGCCTATAAATTGCGTTATGAGAACGGAACCATACAACACGAATTTACCTACAACGAAAACGGCAAACGTTCTGGCGAGAATAAATACTACTACCCTAACGGTAAGTTGATGATAGATGAAAACTGTACCGATGGCAAACAAACAGGTGTAACTACTGAATACTATGATGATGGTACAGTAAAAGCTAAAGAAGTGTTTAACAACGGTGCTTTAGATACTACCCAAACCCAGCGTTTTGTGCAGAAGACTCCTCAAAAAGCGGTGGATGTAATACCTGTTCCTGTTCAAAAGGAAGCACCTAAAACTTCAGTTACTGTGGTTACTACAACAGAACAACCAAATCCAGGCGCATCGGCTGCTAAGGTATTTAATGGCGAAGGATATTGGAAACTATATAACCAGAATAAACAAGTATCTAAAGACGGATATTTCCACGGAGGTAAACTTATGGATGGTACTATATTTATCTATAGTGGCGATGGTATACTTCAAAAGAAAGCCGTTTATTCGGGAGGTGTGTACCAAGGTGATTCACCAATAACAGAAGAGGATAAGAAATAAGCCTGTTCGGCTACTTTTCTTCCCTTTCTTTCATTGCTTCGTATTCAAAATCTACACTTAAGGGTGGTGTATTAGCTGCTGCAACTGCTAGTACATCGCAACGTTCGTTCTCTTTGTTGTTAGCGTGTCCTTTAACCCAAACAAATTTTAACTTCTGGCTTGGATAAAGTTGTAAGAACCTTGTCCATAGATCTGCATTTTTTTTGCCTTTAAATCCCTTCTTGCTCCAGCCAAAAACCCACTTCTCATTTACAGCGTCTACCACATATTTAGAATCCGAGTAAATAGTAACATGCATACCGGGCTTTTTTAAAGCTTCAATAGCAGTTATTACACTAAGTAGCTCCATACGGTTATTTGTAGTCAACCTAAAGCCCTGCGATAGCTCTTTACGCTTATTGCCCGACATCATAACCACGCCATAGCCACCATGGCCCGGATTACCTTGTGCAGCTCCATCGGTATATATTATTACTTCTGTCAATTTATTGGATAATTGAGCCAAAATAAGGAATTTTAGTTTTATGCCATAAAAGCACTGATTTTTTATGCTATTACGCCGTAATGTTTACTTTTGCCAGTATGCATTATACAGGTAAATAATATGTGGGCTAAGCTGGCAAAATTCATATTAAAAAACCGTATTATACTGTTAGTCAGTATATTACTTGCCACTTGTTACATGACCTATAGGTCGAGACAGGTTAAAATAGCCTACAGCTTTACCCAATTCCTTCCATCTAGCGATAGTACCAGTATAGAATACGAGCAATTTAAGAAACAGTTTGGCTTAGATGGTACCGTTATGGTTGTGGGCATGCAAATTGATAGCCTTTTTTCAAACCCTGAAGAATTTAACGATTGGTATGACTTGAATTATAGCATAAAGGCATTACATGGGATAAAGGAAGTTGTATCGACAGCTTCACTTTATCAGTTGAGCAAGGATGATAGCCTAAGCAAATTCGAATTTTCGCCATTACTGAAACGAAAAGTAAAAAACAGGCAGGAACTTGACAGTGCGCGTAAAGCAATATACTCTCTACCATTTTACGATGGCTTTATATTAAACAAAAAGACCAATTCTACTTTGATGGCCATAACCTTCCGAGATAATGATGTAAATACATCCGGAAGAATATCCATAGTAGATTCACTGAAGACTAAGGTGGATGCTTTCTCCAATAAATATCACATTGCCATGCACTTTTCGGGTATGCCTTATATCCGTACCATTATTTCCCGTAAAATAATGAAAGAAATATCCATGTTCCTTTATATTGCGGTAGCCATTACTTCACTTATATTATTCTTTTTCTTCCGTTCACTATTCCCGGTAATTTTCCCACTCTTAATTGTGCTTATTGGTGTTATCTGGTCAGTAGCTTTCATATCTGTATTCGGATTCCAGATAACAGTATTAACAAGCCTTATACCGCCTTTAATAACCGTTATCGGGCTACCGAATTGTATATTATTACTCAACAAATATCACACGGAGTACCGCAAGCACGGCGATAAGATGCTGGCCTTACACACCATGGTTGAAAAAATTGGCATTTCTATTTTCCTGGCCAATGTTACAACTGCAATTGGCTTTGCAGTATTCTGTTCAACACGCAGTCAGGCACTGGTAGAATTTGGTTTGGTTTCTTCTGTAAGCATCATGGCTACTTATGTTATATCACTTTTCTTAATCCCTATCGTATTTAGCTTTTTACCTGCTCCTAAGCTTACCCATCTTAAACACCTCGACCGCAAACAAATAGTAACCATGCTTAGCTGGGTTGATAAACGCACCCAGAAACACCGCAAAGTGGTTTACCTTGTTACGGGCATCATTGTATTGATATCTGCTTATGGCATTAGCAAAATACAAGCAGTTGGTTTTGTTATTGACGACTTGCCTAAGGATGACCCTATTTATGCTGACATGCGTTATTTCGAAAGTCGATTTGGGGGAGTATTGCCTTTTGAGGTGTTGGTTGATACCCGCAAACCAAATGGAGTATTTGCTGATAATGGCAAGGTACTTTACAAAATAGACAGGCTGGAAAGATTGTTGAAAGAGTATCCTTACTTCGCAAGTCCGCTGTCATTAATACGAGGTATTAAATATGCCAACCAGGCTTACCATGATGGTGAAGCGAAATACTTTATTCTTCCAACGCTTACTGATTTTGCATCGATACGTCAATACACCAACAATACAGGCAACAAACAGCAGCTTAACCTCACCAAATCGTTCATTGATTCGGCTAAGGAGCTAACGCGTATTGATGTGGAGATGGCCGATGTGGGTTCAGTAAAGATGAAAGATATAATGGCAAGTCTTGTACCGCGTGCCGATAGCATCTTCAACTATTCTGTTGCAACCAAATCATGGTTGCCGGCAGACCAGCGATATAAACTCACATTTACCGGAAGTAGTCTTATATTTTTACGTGGTAACGACTTTTTGGTAACTAACCTTATTGAAAGCGTAGTGTTAGCGGTTATACTCATTTCAATTATTATGTACCTCATGTTCATGTCGTGGCGAATGGTTTTAATAGCCACCTTGCCAAGTATTATACCGCTTATTGTTACTCTCGGCATTATGGGCTTTCTCGGTGGCCTTATGAACATGAACGGGTTCCACCTTAAGCCAAGCACTATACTTATATTCAGTATTGCATTCGGTATTTCATCCGACGGTACAATGTACTTCCTCACTAAATACCGCCAGGAGATAAAGAACATGGACCTTTCTATCTCTCAGGTAATATCACTGGTTATTAGAGAAACCGGTGTAAGCATGGTGTACACCGCTATTATACTATCGTTCGGCTTCCTTATATTTATTTGCTCAGGCTTTGGTGGAACAAAGGCTATGGGCATGCTAGTTTCAATAACCCTGCTTATGGCCTATTGCTCGAATCTTGTTCTGTTACCTTCTTTCATGCTATCGATGGAGGACAAACTGCCGCGAAAAGAATTTGCACGCGAGCCTCTTATAGATGTTGAAGAAGAGAAGTTTGAGGATGAAGAAGATCTTAAAGCTTAAACCAGGAAGAGGAAAAAGGAATTAAAGAAAGCATAGAAGGTTGCACCTGCCTGTGTTTCTAAAGTATCTTCACTAAACATCGACATTACAAATATTGCCCAGAAAACAAAATAGGCGTAGGTATAAAGTTTACGTGTCTTTATTCCCGGATATATTACTGAGAAGAGAAGCCAGATAATTCCAACCACTCCCGAAGCAACACCGATCTCTAAATACTGGTTATGCGATCTCAACCTGAAATCCATCGATAAGTTAGTATGCATTGCTTCGTATTGCGCTGCAAAGGCTTTCTTTACATCACCTGTACCCACCCCAATAAGCCAATGCTTTTTTATTATGCCAATTGCCGCTCTCCAAAATTCAATACGCTGTGTAATAGAATGGCCACTTAAATTACCACCCTGCTTGTAATCTTCTATCTCCCAAAAAGCCTGGTACAGCCTGAACTGCATATTACTTGCAGTTGCGAAATTATAGTTAGGAATACCATTTTCTATTGCTTTAATATCGGTTGCGGTAAGTTTACTGATTCCCGTAGAATCTTTCCGAAGATTCATAGAAGTAAGGTATCGTACCAGAGTAAATTGTATCCCATTCCCTTTCTTATCAAGGCTATCATAAGGCATTTTACTGCGCCTGTTCCATATATCACTCAACTCGCCGGGCGATACATATCTCTTTACCACATGCCCATTCTCAACACCTTCAAAAGCCGGGCCCGTATAATAAGGCTGTCCTTTAGCAGAATACATATCGGTCATTACGTACTCCGACTTATCGGGCTCAGGAAAATATTTATGGTAAAAATGAATCACGTACCCAATAGACCCAACAGCCATAAGACCAATGAAAAGAAGTAATGCAGTGCCAATAAAAATCCTTTTTCGTTTTATCTCTTTAATTGCAAAGTAAACAACAAGCAGTAGGCCTAATATGCCCATCATTACAATACCTGTAAGCGATTCCATTATGAATAGAAATACAAACAACCATAATGCCCATATAATTAACACCCATGAAAGCCAGGACCATTTCCTTGAAAAAACATAACCCAACAAAAGCAATATCGATAGCACCATCATTAATGCCAACCTTATGGAAGAAACATACGGCACTATTTGATGTATATCAATAAAAAGATGGTGCTTGATACGATAAAGTCCAATAAATGAAACGACTGTAAGGGTACCGGTATATAAACCAAATACAAGATTTCTTTCCTTCTCGTTAAGTGCATCAGTAGTACAAAACATAAAGGGGAGTATTAACAAAGGGATCTTTACCCTTATGTCCTCTATTCCGAAACTATAGTCGGTGGAATAAAGCATTCCGAGCAGATGCATAATATAGAACGAACAAAGTACAAGGGCAGGCTTATTGCCCGTAAAACGTTTCCATTTGGTTGAATAATTACCTTCAGCTATCCAGTTAAGGCCCAATACAAGTTCGGCAATGCTTATAAATACTTTAGAAGTCGATAATCCGATAGCCAGGAATGAGATGGCTGCAATAAAAATCCAATGATGCACTTTCTGCCTCATTGCATCTGTATTACTCATGTTTTCTTCGGGGACCAACAATGCCATAAAAGAATATTTAGCCTGATGACAAAGAAAAGATTTATTTTGCAATATCTGCCATAAATAAACAAAGGCAGATGCTCTGCAAAAATAAAAATACTATGAATGTTTTATTACTTGGTTCGGGAGGAAGAGAAAATGCCATTGCATGGAAATTGGCACAAAGCCCTCTTTTAAAGAAATTATATATAGCACCCGGTAATGCGGGAACAGCAAGCTGCGGTACCAATTTAGAGATTGACATACTTAATTTTGAAGTAGTAAAGAAGCATACGCTCGAAAAGCAAATAGATATTGTAGTTGTTGGGCCCGAGGAGCCATTAGTTAAAGGTATATATGATTATTTTCTTGCTGATAAAGAGCTTTCACACATACCTGTTATTGGTCCATCGGCAAAGGCTGCCGCATTAGAAGGAAGTAAAGACTTTGCTAAGCAGTTTATGGCTAAGTATAAAATACCAACTGCTCGTTATAACACCTTCACTAAAGAAACCGTTAATGAAGGCGTAGCTTTTTTGCATACACTACGCCCACCACACGTACTAAAAGCTGATGGGCTTGCCGCAGGTAAAGGTGTTGTTATACCAGCTACTACTTCTGCTGCCGAAAATGCTTTTAAAGAAATGTTACTGGAAGAAAAATTTGGCAAGGCCAGCAGAAAAGTACTTATTGAAGAATTTTTGATGGGTATTGAGTTATCTGTATTCGTATTAACTGATGGTGTTAGCTTTCATATTCTGCCTGAAGCCAAGGATTATAAGCGAATTGGAGAAAATGATACCGGTCTTAACACTGGTGGTATGGGCGCTATATCTCCTGTACCCTTTGCTGATGCAAAGTTTATGGAGAAGGTGAAGCAACAAGTTATTATGCCAACCATTGAAGGACTTAAGACGGAAAAGTTCGACTATAAAGGCTTTATTTTTATTGGAATAATAAATTGCCAGGGCAACCCTTATGTTATAGAGTATAACTGCCGCATGGGGGATCCGGAAACCGAAGTGGTTATTCCGCGCATAAAATCAGATTTGTTGGCTTTATTTATGGCCGTTGGTAACCAAACCCTTGATAAAACAACTATTGAAATAGACCCTCGCCCGGCAGCTACTGTAATGATGGTTGCAGGTGGTTACCCAGAGGCTTATGACAAAGGCAAAGTAATTACCGGCATTGAATCAGTAACCGAAAGCCAGGTCTTTCATGCTGGAACAAAAGCAGTAGATGGTAAAGTTGTAACCAATGGCGGACGTGTATTAGCAGTCACCTCAATTAAAAACACCTTAAAAGAAGCTGTTGAAGCGTCATATAAAAGCATAGCCCATATTGACTACGAGAAAAAATACTTCCGTAAAGATATTGGCAAGGATGTGGGAGCCTGAGTGAAGTATTATTCATATTCCTACGTCTTACTTAAAAACATCTGATTAGTCTATGGGGTTATTAAAATCAATGGGTAGAGACCCAAGTGGCGAAAGATTAGAAAGAACCCAGCAGTCACCAAACTACCGCGATGGTATTTTTCAAAACCAGAGTGTAACCCTGGTAATGAATGAAAAGGGAGATTTTTTCAAAACCTTCTGGAAATTCTTGAATAAGCCTCAGACCGTTAAGCCTCCTTTTCCGCTTCCTTCGCTCAAGACTGATCTGAAAAACCTGCCCGATGGTAATCCGGTTATAGTATGGTTCGGGCATTCATCTTACCTTATTAAAATTGATGGCAAGCATATACTTGTCGACCCGGTTTTTAGTGGGTACGCATCCCCCGTTAAACTTAACTCAGCCAAGAACTTTGATGGCAGCAATGTATACAGCGTTGATGACATGCCGCCGATAGACATATTACTTATTACACATGATCATTATGACCATTGTGATTATGAGACTGTATTGAAGTTGAACAGTAAAACGAAACACATTATTACCTCACTCGGCGTAGGTTCCCACTTTGAATACTGGGGCTTTGATAACAATAAGGTTACTGAGCTTGATTGGAACGATAGTACCGAGAAGGTTGAGGGCATAAAATTAACAGCCGCTCCTGCAAGGCATTTCTCAGGCAGAAGTTTTAAACGGGCTAAAACACTGTGGTCTTCTTTCATTCTTAAAACCAAGAACCACTCCATTTATATAGGTGCTGATAGTGGCTACGATAAACACTTTAAAGGAATAGGTGCTAATCATGGACCATTTGATATTGCCATTCTGGAGTGTGGCCAGTATAACGAAGCATGGAAAGCTATACATATGATGCCGGAAGAAACGGCACAAGCCAGCCTTGATTTGAAAGCTAAAGTGCTTTTGCCTGTGCATTGGGGCAAGTTCTCGTTATCATTACATCCTTGGAACGAACCAATAGAACGGGTTACAAAAAAGGCGGAAGAACTCGCCGTGGAGATGACTACACCAATGATAGGTGAACCAATAATTATTGGGGAAAGTTACCCGAACAATAAATGGTGGCGAGAAATAAGTAAGTAATTACTTCGTTAATCTTTTCATACCAAAATATTTCCGCGTTTTACCCGTTATTTCAATAGTCTTATCGATTATTTGGGAATATCCCTCTTGTTGTTTCTAAATTAGTAGTAGAAATCTTATAATCTAAGTAATATGGAACTCATAGAGAACAGAAAAAGAAGCTGGTTCAATAAGCATGCTGAAGGTATGTTTGTTTGGGGAGTTGAATTGCTGCTAATTGCAGCAAGCATCTTTATAGCAATTCGTTATTAGGTGATGAAGAACCTGATTTTAGTTTTGATCTTATGCGCTTGCATTTTTGCATGTAAGCGAGAGGTTTCTCAATCGGCTAAAGCCCCTGTGGTAGATACTTTAATGGTTCAAAAAGTACAACAAAAAGATTCTACTATTATGGCGTATGTTAAATCTATAAACGCTATTCAGGGAAGCGTAGATACATTAATGCGTGAGGCCAAATTATTGAAGAGACACGGAGAGCCTATAAAAAGTGATACCGCAAATATTGCCGACGAATTGAGGGCCATAGGGCAACAGATGATAAAGAATCAGAAAGTATTGGCAACACTGGAATGGAAATTGAAACAAAGCAATGAAAAGAACGATGACCTGGTAGATCTTGCAGAGAACCTGAGTAAACAGTTAAACGAAAAAGATTCTGAAATAACGGTAATACAACAAGAACTGGCACGAACAAGAACCTCTCTAACAAATGTGGTTAAGCAGTTTAACGATAGTGTGAATGTAATTGCCCAACAACGCGCGCAAATGGATATTATGGCAATTAAGGGTAACACGGTGTATTATGTTACCGGTACAGAAAAGAACCTGGCCAACGAAGGTATTATTTCAAATCAGGGAGGGGTAATTGGCTTGGGCCGCATACCTAAGCTTAACGGCAATATGAATTCCAATGGAGGTTTTGTAGTTGCCGACTTGACAACGTTGAAGGAAATATCGCTCGAAGGAAGTTTTGTTGAATTGGTTACTCCTCACCCCAGCAGGGCTTATAAAATAATCAGCGGATCTCCTGATAAATTACTAATAACCGATCCCGAAGACTTCTGGAGCAAAAGCAAGTACATGATAGCCGTTGTAAGGTAGCATGTAATTATTAACCATCGCTTGATGGTAATCAGGTAATCAATCTTAAAAACCAAAGCTGTCATTAAGTACTTTTGTATGGATTATGAAATCCATACTAAGGTCGGAATACTCAAAGTTGTTTTTACTGGGCATGCTATTGAATTTAGTAGCAGCTTGGTTTAGCGTGGGCCATAACCAGGGCGATGAGCATTTCCAAATACTAGAGTTTGCTAATTATAAATTAGGACATAGCCCCGCTATTGACCTGCCATGGGAGTTTATAGATAAAATACGCCCGGGTCTACAGCCCTTCATAGCATACTGCTGTATAGGCACACTCCAGTTCATTGGTATACACAGCCCTTTTATAATTGCGTTCTTATTCAGGTTAGGCATAAGTTTTCTATCGTGGTTGGTGGTGTGCAAATTAGTAATGCTACTGCTGCCTGATTTTAAGACCGGAAGAGGCAGGAAGTTATTCGTTCTGCTAAACTTGTTTCTTTGGTTCCTGCCTTACCTTAACGTCAGGTTCTCATCTGAAAATACGGCCTCGGTAAGTTTTCTGTGGGCTATTTACTTCTTACTCAAGCAATACAAATCTGATACGCTAAAAGATTCTGCGTTCCTCGCTATTGGGGCATTACTATCCCTTTCCTTCTTCTTCCGGTTCCAAATGGCATTCGCATTTGCAGGATTGGGAATATGGTTATTATTTATAAAAAGAATCAGTTTCAAAAATTGGTTCTTCCTGGGTCTTTCCTTCCTGGCTGTATCATCCATCTGTATTTATTTAGACAAATGGTTATACGGAACATGGGAATTTACCCCGTACAATTATTACTATTTCAATATTGTCAAGGGCATTGCTGCCGGATTCGGCACTGCTCCCTGGTGGGATTATTTTGCAACCTTCTTCCTGGTTGGCATACCACCAATCAGCTTGGTCTTGATGGCATTTTTGTTTGTTGGGGTATATAAGAAGCCACTGAACATTTTCTCATTCATACTTATTCCTTTTGTAGTAGCACACAGTTTGGTAGCACATAAAGAAATGCGTTTCCTTATACCCATGATCTTTCCATTTCTTTACATGGTATCTATTGCTACCGATTATTTTATTGCCACATATAAACCCGGGAAAATATATACCTACAGCTTTAAGGTATTAGTTGTAGTAAACTTTCTAATGATGATCTATCGCACATTGATTCCGGCGCAGGATGCTTTACCTTATTTCAGGTATGTACATAAAAACCTGCAGAAGAATCCTACTACTATATTATGTCTTCAAGAACCCTTATTCAGTCTGTATGGGCTTAAAATGAATTTCTATAAGCCGGCAAATATTAATGAATTGGTTTTTAAAGATGAGGATACTTTATCTGCTTATGTGGTAGCAAGCAAAGAAGATTCTGTAATTATATTTCAGCGAAAGGCCTTTTTGCCTGCTAAACTAACCGGTTATGCCAGCAAACGTATCTACACATTCTACCCTGAATGGTTATTGAAATACAACATCAATCATTGGGAAGACAGAGCCAATATCTGGAGTATCTATGTTGTTTACAAAAAGCCTCGTTAACATTTAGGCTTTCTTAGCCCCAACTACTAACTCATAAATACTATCCTTCTGCAAATATTTGCAGGCGATATCTTTTAATTGAGCAGCGGTAATATCTGCAACCGTACTGATATATTTTTCGTAGTACGAATAATCAAGTCCGTGTAACCATACTTGCTTAAAGCGCTCTGCCAATGCAAAAGGACCATCCATGCTACGAAGTACATTGCCACGCAAGTAGTTCTTCACCAATTGCAATTCAGCTTCGGGTATAGTTTCGGTGCAGAGTCTGTCCATTTCTTTATATATCTCTACTAAAGCCTTATCGCAAACATCGCTACCTACTTCACTGGCAATTTGGAAATAGCCCGCTTCTTTCAAAAACACAACTCCGGAAGAAATACCATAAGTATATCCTTTATCCTCACGAATATTGCTCATCAAGCGAGAGCCAAAGTAGCCTCCCAATATTACATTCAGTATTTGGAAAGGAATAGCGTCAGGGTGATTTTTTAAGAATAGAACTCGGCCCATTCTAATAGCAGATTGTAATGCCTTATCTTTAGGCATGTAGTGCTTCTTCTCGGCGCTTGGTTGCAGTTCAGCAGGCTTCCCGTTTACTTGTGCATCTGCGGTCTTCCAATCGTTACCACCAAAGTTATCTCCAATGGAATTAAATACCTGATCTTTAATTTTACCTGCCAGTATTATAGTACAAGCATTTGAAGAATAGTGCCCTTTATGAAACGCAGCCAGGTTTTCTTTTTTTATGGTATCAAACTCTTCTATTTTGGTAGTATGCCCATAAGGGTGATTGTTACCAAATAACAAAGCAGGAAAATTACGTGCTGCTACTACTCTGCCCTTCTTTTCTTCTACAATGAAACGTTGTTTCTTGTTGGTCAGGTATACATCAATCTCATCCTGTGCAAATGCAGGTTGCTTTACTATCTCTTCTAATACCGGCAAAACTTTACTAAAATGCTTGCCTAGTGAATATAACGAAACAGTCGCGTAATCGTGATGAGCAGAGGTTTCTAAAAACGCTCCGTAATAATCGAGCAACGAAGCTATTTCTTCTGAATTATGCTTGGTTGTTCCCTCTTCCAACAAAACATTTGTTGTATCTGCTACCAATGGCAATTCCTGCTGGCGTGAGCCTGCAGGGAATATGAGTTCGATTTTAACCACATCTTGCGTACCGCCGTTAACCGAATACACAGGTATTCCGTTAGCTAGTTTAGTTTCAGTGGCATGTATAATATCTATTTTGCTGGGTTTGCCTAAAGCAGGCATTGTAACCCTGTCGAGCTTAGTTTCAGTTTCCATTAGCTTTTGATTTTGAACGATAATATAATGTAGAGCAGTTGTTCTCGTTGATAACCCTTGATGCTTCCACCAACAGATCAACTTCAGTAACTTTCATAAACCTGTCCGTTTCCTTATTCACATCATCTGCTGACCCAAGCACTTCGAATATGGCCAGGTTCATAGCCTTGTTCAATATACTCATTTCAGAAAATATCAACGATGATTCTGTTTTGTTTTTTGCCTTTTCCATTTCATCCTTCTTAACCTGGGCAAGAACAACCTTCTTCAATTCTTCTTGTATGGCTTCGTCAGCGGCTTGCAGTGTTACACCTTCTGATAATTTGCCGGAGATTATAAATAAACCCGGATCGAATGTTTCAAATGTAAACGCGTTTATTTCGCTAAAGAGTTTTTTATTTTTTACCAATTCAATATACATGCGCGATGCATTACCATCGGTAAGTATATCAGCCAATAGTTCCATTGCATAAAAGCTCTGGTCCATACGTGCACCCATATGGTAAGCTTTATAAATAGCATCTACAGGCACATCTCTTTCAAGTTCTAATTTACGTGCCTGTGTTTGTTTTGGTTCTACAGGCAGTTTACGTAATGGAGGGCTTCCGGCAGGTATTGGTGCAAACCATTTATCGCACAAAGCCTTTACCTGTTCTAATGTTACATTACCACTAACTACAAGTATTGCATTATTCGGGCAGTAGAATTTCTGGAAGAACGCTTTCACATCTCCCATTACAGCATGTTTAATATGATCTAACTCTTTACCTATTGTAGGCCATTGATAAGGGTGTACTTTGTACGCAAGCTTAGGTAGCTCTAACCAAACATCACCATAAGGTTGATTTAAATAACTCTGTTTGTATTCTTCAATTACTACACTGCGCTGCACTTCAAGGCTTTTATCTGAAAATGCCAAGCTTAACATCCTGTCTGATTCTAACCAAAAGGCCACTTCAATATTTGTTGCCGGAAGCGTTAAGTAGTAATTAGTTATATCGTTGTTGGTAAAGGCATTGTTCTCGCCGCCCGCTTGCTGAAGCACATTATCGAAATCAGCAATATTAACTGAGCCGCCGAACATAAGGTGTTCGAACAAATGCGCAAAGCCTGTCTTTTCAGGGTCTTCATCTCGTGCACCTACATTATACAATATATTTACACAAGCCATAGGTGTAGATGTATCGCGATGCACTATTACTTTGAGTCCGTTGGGTAATGTAAATCTTTCAAATTGTATCATATCGTATTTTATTATTCAGGTATATCAAAACTACCTGCTTCTTTTTTAGCTGTGTGAAATTCTGAAATTATTTCGTGTACAATATCTTTTACCTGTTTTATTTCGCGAACTGCTGCTGCAATTTGCCCGATCTCTAATTCGCCTTCTTCCATATCACCTTCAAACATACCTAACTTTGCCCTTGCTCTGCCTAATATTTCCTGTAGCTCAGCAGTTGATGCTCCTCTGTCTTCTGCTTCCTGAACTTTTTTATAGAAGGCATTCTTTATAACCCTTACCGGTACAAGCTTTTTTAATACCAACATAGTATCACCTTCCTGTAATTCAGTAACTCGTTTCTTAAAGTTAGGATGTACTGAAGCCTCTTCCGAAGCAACGAAACGCGTACCAATTTGCACACCATCTGCACCTAATGTCATGGCAGCCAACATAGAACGGCCGCTGGCAATACCACCTGCGGCAATAAGCGGAATATTAACCACTTGTTTTACCATGGGTATTAAACAAAGTGTAGTTGTTTCTTCACGGCTATTATGTCCGCCAGCCTCAAAGCCTTCAGCTACAATAGCATCAACACCGGCATCTTGTGCTTTTTGTGCAAACTTTACACTGCCTACCACATGCACTACAGTAATACCGTGTTCTTTAAAATAAGGCGTCCATGCTTTGGGGTTACCCGCTGAAACGAAAACTATCTTAACGCCTTCCTCTACAATTATCTTCATCACTTCTTCCAGGTCGGGGTATAAAAGCGGCACGTTAACTCCAAAAGGTTTGTCGGTGGCCTTTTTACATTTCTGTATATGGTCACGCAACACATCGGGGTACATAGATGCTGCGCCTATAAGCCCCAAACAGCCACTATTAGAAGCTGCTGAAGCCAATCGCCAACCGCTGGTCCACAGCATGCCGGCCTGTACAATAGGATACTTTATTTGAAAAAGCTGCGTTATTCTGTTCACGGACTGCGAATATATGGAATACAACCACAAATAGAACAAGGATTCTACAGATTTAACAGATAATTACAGATTCAAATTGTTGCCACAGATTCACAGATTAAATTCAAATTATATAAGAAGATTTAAGAACAAATTAATTATCACAGATTGAATATTAGAACGATTTGAATGCGTATCCACATATAATCTGTGAATCTGTGGCTATCCGCAATAAAATCAATAAAATTTAGTTGAATCTGTGTCACCAGTGTTCTATATATTAGCGATACCCAAAAAATCTTACCTTTGGCAGTCTTTTGAAAAAGGCTTTGAATGAAAAATATATTCAATAAAACAGACGGAAACGAGATACTGGAGCGAATTGAAAAATTGACTCCCGAGAGCAAAGCATTATGGGGTACTATGAACGTATCGCAAATGATGGCTCACTGTGCCCGTGCCGCCCAAATGCCTACCGGTGATATTGTACCTAAACGGGTCGGTTTTCCAATAAGTTTAATAGGCAGCCTGTTGAAATCGAAGATATTAAAGTCTCCTTCATTCAGAAAGAATTCTCCTACAGCACCTGAGATAAAAATAACCGATCCACGTGATTTTGAGAAAGAAAAGTCAAATTTTAAAGCAGCTGTTAAAAAGCTTGTAGATAACGGAGAAAGCATTGCAAAAGCACCACAACATCCATTTTTCGGTAAAATGAGTCCCCAAGAATGGGGCCGTATAAATTACCTTCATGCCGATCATCATTTAAGTCAATTCGGAGCCTGATCATTAAAACAAGAACATGCGTAAATATTTCATACTACTATTATTATCATTTTGTGTAACGGCAACTTTTGCGCAGTATACAGTAAGTACACTGGCTGGCGATACAGCAGGATATTTAGATGGATCTAACAGTTCTGCCTTATTCAATGCCCCTGCGGGTATAGCGGTAGATACAAGTGGCACCCTGGTATATGTAGCCGATGCTTACAACAACCGTATACGTTTAATTACGGGCGGTGTTACCGCCACATTAGCAGGCGATACTATTGGTTTTAGAGATGGAGTTGGCACAGTAGCATTATTTAATAATCCTTTAGGTATTTGCACAGATAAAGCCGGTAACATTTACGTTGCTGATACATACAATAACGCTATTCGTAAAATAACCCCTGGTGGAACAGTTACTACCATTGGCGGCAAGGGACTAGATTCAGCAGGTTACAGAAACGGCGCTGATTCAATTGCATTATTCAATCAACCGGTTGGTGTAGCTATAGATACAGCTAACAATATATTTGTTGCGGAGTATGGCAATAATGTAATACGTAAAATATCAGCTGCGGGAATGGTAAGCACCTTTGCAGGTAACGACACTGTTGGCTACCGTAACGGAAAAGATAGTACAGCAGAGTTTACAGGATTAGCAGGTATTGCAGTTGATGATTCCGGCTATGTATATGTAACCGAGTTCTTCAATAATTCGGTAAGGAAGATACGCAACAGATACGTATACAATATTGGTGGCTTTGATACTGTAGGTATGGATACAACCATTGTTACAACCTTCCCGGGTTATAACGATACTATTGTAAGCGCCGATACATCTTACTTCAACAGCCCTACCGGACTGTTGGTTGACAGATCAGGGAATGTATTTGTATGCGATGAATATAACAATGTAATACGCGAAATAAGCAATGGCAAAGTATCGACTTTTGCAGGCAACACCACTCCGGGCTTAGTTAACGGTTCACCTGACTCTTCAGAGTTTTATCAACCCATTGGTATTGCAGAAGATAAGAATGGTAATTTTTACATTGGCGATAATGGTAATAATGCAATACGCACTATTTCTTTACCTCCGCTCGGTATTAAGTCAATTATTGCTGAAAAAATTAAAATGCTGGTGTATCCTGTTCCTTGTAACGACAAAACATTTATTGCTAATGCGCCTTCAGGCACTGCAGAGCTTACTGACCTTACCGGGAGAGTGATATGGAGTGAAGCGCATTTTAAAGCGCCATATTCTTTAAGCACGGGCGATATTCCTGCCGGAGTTTATTTCATCCGCGTTAGCAACGCTACCGGAAGTGCTGTGAATAAGATTGTAGTACAGCACTAAAAGTTCTACTCTACTACAATATTTCTTAAAGAATAGATTCCTGTAATTTATTCTCTTCTATAATGAATGTGTGAGCGCTTGGGGTTGTTTAAAACCTTTTCACTTTTAAAATAAATAAACAAAAGTGCCGGCGTAACTTTGTGTTATAAGATGCATTACCCCAAGCAAGGTTTAAAGATTCTTAAAAGTTCGAATGTGATGAGTAGGAATGAGCTTTCAAAATTTAAATAATCGAATAAATGCTAAAAGTGGACATCAATTAGGGGTTTACAAAATGGCAAAAATTTTGGAGCATATTAATTATGAAAATCAGAAGCTTAGGGTATTTATAGGTGTTAAAAGTGTAAACCCCTATTTTTACTGAAATGCGACACAAATTATTGATCAGTGTGCAAAAGTGTCGCATTTTGTAAATGGTAATTATCCTAAAGCGAGGGGCAAAATTAGTTCCATTCATGTCTAACTATACTCTACCTTTGAACTACATATTTCAACCGTGAACGTAGATATAAATACTATTAAAGACTGGATACCTGCACTTATCATATTTGCAGGTGTAATAATGTCGGGTATTGTTATACAGCGCCTCATTATTGTTTCCATACACAAGCAATCGACCAAGCATAACTGGAAAGCGGGGCCGGCCATTATACGTTCTTTAAAAGGTATGATAGTCCTTATATCGGTGCTAGTAGGCACATACCTTGGCCTTAGTGATTCGCCTTTATCACCGGCCACGTTACACATAATACAAAAATTGCACAATGCACTTGTGATCTTCATAATCACATTTGTTACGGCACGCTTACTTACAGGATTATTGCGTGCATATATGCATCGCGGGGAAGACACCCGAAGTTCTATTTCATTATTTAATACCATTATTTACATATTGGTGTATTGCCTGGGCGGCTTGGTAATATTACAAGCAGTGGGTATATCTATTACACCTATAATTACAGCGTTAGGTATTGGTGGTTTGGCAGTAGCATTAGCATTACAAGACACTCTATCAAATCTTTTTGCCGGCATACAAATTACACTAACACGCAACACCAAGCCGGGAGATTATGTTTCTTTAAGCACAGGTGAAGAGGGAACGGTACGTGATATTACATGGAGAAATACCATGCTGCTTACCCAATCGAACAACATTATTATAATACCAAACTCTAAACTTGCTTCTACCATAGTCACCAACTATTCTCTACCTGAAGATAGCTTATCGGTTTCTTTAACGTTTGGCATAAGTTATGATAGTGACCTTGAGAAAGTAGAAAAAATAACCCTTGAAGCAACTACGGCATTATTAAAGGAGTTTGGCATTACCAATGGAGATCCTACTTTCCGTTACAAAGAATTTTCCGTTAACGCAATTACCTGCAATATTTCTTTCACAGTTCAGCAATTAATGCGCCAGTATGTTATACGCCATACACTTATAAAACGCCTTTATAAACGCTTTAAAGAAGAAGGAATTGTTATACCCTTCCCACCTGTTAATACAGTTTATTTAAAAAAGGATTAGTAATTACCTTGCATAGGCGATAAAGACCAGCGCCGTGCAGGTTATACCAATAATATTGCCCAGGTAAATATCAAATGCAGTATGTGCCTGAAGTTTATACCGTGCATAATCAATTACAGAAACCAATACAATAGCACACGCAATTACAGGATATATCGGTATACGAGTGTAGTACATTAAACCTATAGCAGTGCCCAATACGCCCCCTATTCCAACAGCATGCAGACTTACCCTGGTAAACATACTCGCAATAAGTGTTACTATCATAGCAATATTAATGCCCATCATAAAGCAACTTAACGACCTGCCTACCATTGGCACATTATGAACGGCGTAATAACCCAGTATAAAACATAATTCAGTAAACGCTATTAATTGTTTCCTGTCATTCGGGGTTGGGTTAGTCAAACTACTTATACGTTCCATCTTAAGCAATATCCAGCTAAAGAAAATAGGAAGTAAGCCGGTACAAATAAAAATAGATGTCAATAAAATGAACCAGGGCAATGGACCATCAAGCGATTGATATACGAACGGATCGAAAACCATAACTATCAGTATTCCCAGCGTAGGCATAAGAACCGGATGAAACAAATAAGAAATCGTTTTCC
>JABDHI010000037.1:1941-27381 GCA_013285655.1 Bacteroidota bacterium | reverse complement strand
AAATATATTCAGATAATCACCACGCTGTGCTCGAAGTATCAGATACCGGCATTGGGATTGGTAAAAAAGAACTGCCTAAAATATTTGAACGTTTCCACCGTAGCCAAAATGCAATAATGGGCAGAAGCTTTGAAGGAACCGGTATTGGTTTATCGCTGGTAAAAGAAATGGTGAACCTGCATGGTGGCACCATTGACCTTACAAGCACCGAAGGCAAAGGAAGTACGTTTACTGTAAAAATTCCGTTCGGCAAAAAACATATTAAAGAAGAGAACATACGTAAAAATGTATTGTTCGATAATGAATTGGTAAGGCAATCGTTTATTGAAGATGGCAACTCACTGCTGCTGCCTAACACTTCGGCAAACAACAATGCTATTGATAAAGACAGGGCGACTGTATTAGTAGTTGACGATAACGCCGATATGCGCCAATACCTGGTTAACCTTATAAATACCAAATACAATGTTATTACCGCAGTAAACGGATTAGATGCATTGCACCAGGTACAAAAAAGAAAGCCTGATCTTTTACTGAGCGATATAATGATGCCTATAATGAATGGCTTCGATCTGTTAAAACACATACGCTCACAAGAAAGCACCAGGGCCATTCCGTTTATAATACTATCGGCCCGTGCCGGCGAAGAAGCAACCATTGAAGGTGTTGGCGCCGGAGCTGATGATTACCTTATTAAACCTTTTAGCGCTAAAGAATTATTGGCACGTATAAGTGCGCATATTGAAATGGCCGCTGCAAGAAAGAAAGCCGAACTGGCAGCAGGTAGCGAACGCCGACGTTTATATGAACTGTTTATGCAAGCCCCTGCGGCTATTGCTGTTTTACGCGGACCCACCCTGGTGTTCGAACTTGCCAACCCGCTTTACCTAGAGGTAGCCCGTAAGAATGATGATATCATTGGCAAACCCATATTCCAGGCTTTGCCCGAAATAAAAGGGCAAACTATTGAAAAGATACTGCTGGATGTATACAACACAGGCAAGCCATACATTGGTAAAGAGGTGATGGTAAAACTGATGAAACACAAAACCGGTATTGCCGAAGATGTTTACTTCAATTTTGTTTACCAGCCTTTTTTAAACGAGCATGGCGCGGTTGATGGTATTATGGTTCATGCGGTTGATGTTACCGACCAGGTTACGAAAGCGTCGGTGTAGTTGACTTTTTAGCATTTCGAGGGATCTATTCCGTTTCAATTAGTGTTCCTGGCTTTGGCACACCGGCGAAGCCCGGAGCGTAAACTACTGTCCGTCACTGCGAATCCCCTTCCATTAGAAAATAAATATTGGGGGATGTGGCAGTCTCAGTATTTAAACATTTACCATTTTAAAACATCTACATATAAATCAACCCATTTAGGGTTAAACTTACTTATCAACTCCATTTTCTTTTTTCTTGTACCCGCCTTAATTTGCTTTTCTCTACCAATTGCTTCTTCAATTCTATGAAACCCTTCATAGTAAACCAATTTGTATGTTTTATATTTAGCGGTAAACGAATCAGGATGAAAATTGTTTTTGTGTTCAAATACTCTTCTTTTTAAATCTGAAGTAACTCCAGCGTACAAAGTAGTATTGTATTCGTTTGTCATTATGTAAACCGCACCACCACGTTTCATGACATCTAAAATTAAATAATAATACTGAGACTGCCACGTTCCGCGAAAACGCCGGAACTCGCAGTGACGGACCATTGTAACTACACCTTAATGCCGATGATCAAGATATCGTCAACCTGCTCAAGGCCGCCGCGCCACTCCTCAAGGGTTTGGTCGAGGACACTATGCTGTTCATCCATGGACTGATGGCCAATGGCCAAAAGCTTATCCTGTAATGTTTTGTATTTATACTTTTTGCCTTTAGGCCCGCCAAACTGATCAGCGTACCCGTCGGTAAATAAGTAAAGTAAACTATCGGCAGGTAAAGGCAACTGAATAGTGTGCGTTGTAAAAGGCTTAACTAAATCGTACTTACCAATAGGTTGCTTATCGGCAGTAATTTCTTTCAGCTCTCCGCTTTGTATATACCACAATGGGTTATTGGCCCCACTCCATTTAATTTCTATACCACTGCTAGTACGCCTTATAGTTGCCAACGACATATCCATACCATCCTGCACATTGCTCTCACTCTTCTCAAAGGTTTCCAAGACCAGTTCGCGTACCTTGTCTAATATTTTACCGGGGTCGGTTATACCAAACTCTTTTACAGTTCGGTTAAGTGCATTGCTGCAAACTACACTAACCAATGCACCCGGCACACCATGGCCGGTACAATCGCAAGCTGCAATAAGTATTAGGTCGCCTACTCTTTCCATCCAATAAAAATCTCCGGCAACAATATCCTTTGGCTTATACAACACAAACGATTCGGGCAAATGTTCTTTTATAAATGCCATTGGTGGCAATATAGCATCTTGCAAACGTTTAGCATAGTTTATAGAATCTAATATCTCTTTGTTCTTTTCTTCTACAATAGCTTTCTGCTGTTCTACTTCTTCTTTCTGTTTCAGTATTATTACGTTGCTCTTTTTCTTTTGCCTGTAACCACGATAAATAAAGAATGCCAGAGCGATCATCAATAAAAAGCCCGCCATAAAGGTGTATAGTATCAGGGCTTGCTTCTTACGCTCCTGTTCGGCCAGTATATCCTTTTTATCCTGCTCGGCTTTTTCGGCAATTTGTTTTTGATTAAAATCATAATTCATTTCGGCCTGTACCGTTTTTTGAGTATTGGCGTCATTCAGTAAACTATCACTATAGGCCACATACTTTTTATAATCATCAAAAGCAGCTTTATAATTCCCCATGCCACTGTCTATATCAACCAGATCGTGGTAGCCATCCTTTACTAAAAATTTTTCGCCAATGGCTTTCGAAAACATAATACTCGAATCCGTGTATTTTCTGCCTATATCATACTTCTTTTCCTTAATATATATTTCGCCAATATCATCAAACGCATAAGCCAAATTGCTCTTATCACCCAACTGGCGTCTTATAGCAAGGGCTTTGTAAGTATACTCCAAAGCCTTGTCATATTGTCCCTGTCTTCGAAACACCTCACCTTCATTAACCAGGTTTATACTAATGCTTTTCATATTACCCGTTTGCCTGTTAAGGTTAATAGCGCTATCATAGTAAATCATTGCCAGTGCATAGTTACCCTGCTTATTATATACCTCACCCATATTATTATAAGCAGTTGCTATGTACTTACCGCTATGCATATCGCGGCAAACCTGCAACGCTTTAAACTCATAGTCTAATGCTTCAGGAAATTTTCTCTCATCAGAATACAGGACCGAAATATTTTCAAGGCCTCTTTTTATTCCATTTTTGTTACCTGTTTGGGTATAAATATCAATTGCCTTTTTATGGTATTCAATTGCCAGGTCGTAATTGGCTTGCGCATTATAAATATTAGCCATATTGCCGTAGTTACTGGCAACCCCATCTTTGTTTCCCATTTTTTGGTTTATCTCCAATGCTTTTAAGTAATAGTCCATAGCATTAGGATAATTGCCCTGTATATATTGCACACGTGCTATACCACCCAAATCGAGGGCAGTACCAGCTGAATCGCCCATGCGTTGGCTAATAGCCAATGACTTGGTATAACTTTCGAGAGACTTAAAGTAATTGCCCTGGTTAAAATAAGCTGACCCGGTATTGCGCCACGCTTTTACAATACCTTTTGGGAAATTGAGTTTTTCGGCCAACACCCGTGCACTGGTGGCATACTTAATGGCAGTGTCGTATTTATCCATACGCCATAATGCACCACTAAGGGCATTTAAGTTTGTTACCTTACTGGTATCGTCGTGTTTGGTTTTTAAAGCAATACGTAATGAATCGACAAGGTGTTGCTGGCTAAAACAAAGTGAAAAGTGAATAGCTAAAAGCGAGAAACAAAGGATTGCCTTCACCATCTTTTTTGTGTTTAACTTTTCGTTTTTCATTTTTAGTTTCTAACTAAATACGTATTCCTACAATTAAAATATCATCTATTTGTTCTAAGCCGCCTTTCCATTCATCCATAGTCTTTTCTAACACCAGCTTTTGTTCCGTCATCGGCCTTTGGCTTATGCTCATAACCAATTCTTGCAGGGCTTTGTATTTAAACTTTTTACCCTTAGGGCCGCCAAACTGGTCGGCGTAACCATCAGTAAACATATATATAGTATCGCCTTTAGCCAGTTTAGCATTATGTAATGTGAAAGACTTCTGTTCGCCATGGTGTATACCTACCGGCATTTTATCGGCAGGTATTTCAATTAACTCCGTTCCTCTAACTATCCACATAGGGTTGTTGGCACAGGCAGCCTGCAAGGTGTTGTTCTTAAAATCAATTGCGCAAATAGCACAATCCATACCATCCTGGCTGGCCGTATCAACCTTCTCAGGGTTCAGCGCCTTTATAATATTATGGCGCACATCATTCAATACAAGGTCAGGGCGAGTGATGTTGCGTTCAATAATGGTTTCGTTAAGCATGTTAATATTCAGTAACGACATAAACGCACCCGGCACACCATGGCCCGTACAATCGCAACAAGCAAAATAAAACAGTCCGGCCCCACCTAAATCCTCCCCGTTGGGTAGGACTTTTGATGCACGTTGTTCCAGTTTAGCAATTACACTATCTAAAAACTTTAACGAACCTTTAATTATCTCATCACTCTTGTAGCGTATCACCTCAAAGCCGTTTTTATCTAGCCATGCCATACGTTGTTTCTCTTGTTCGCTTTGCGAGTCGCGTATATCGTCATCAATTTCTATAACCGTCTTAGTTTCAACATTTACAAAGTCGACTATATATTGCCCGAACACATGCTGCCTGCTTATAGGAAACCCGGCCGAGTTGGCTTTTAACAAATGCCATGCAATTTTCTCAGCCTCGGTCGATCGTTTTTTAAACGCCAGCGCTTTTTCCTCTAACGATGGTACTAATGCTGCATCAGCAATTTTATTATCAACAGCTTCAACCTGCTTTGCAATTGGGTAAGCCTGTGCCGGCGCTTTATAGGCCCAGTAAAAATCTCCACTCACAATATCTCTTGGCCTGAACATAATGAAATACTCAGACATGTATTTGCTCATGTAGTCATCTGAGGTTAACAATGCCCTTTGTATGCGCGATGCATAACGTATGCTATCGGTAATGTCTTTATTCTTTTCTTCTACAATAGCTTTCTGGTGCTCTATCAGGTCGTTCTTTTCTTCAACCAGAGTTTTCTGTTGCTCTACTTCTTCTTTCTGTTTGCTGATGATCTTTGTCTTTTTACGGCTGGCTCGTAAACTGCCCAGTATATAAATAGCAAACAAAATTACCAACGCCAATATGCCGCCGCCATAATAAATGGTCATTTGCTGTTTGCGCTGCGCATCCTGCTGTATGGCGTCCTTCTTATCCTGTTCTAGTTTTTCAACGGCTTGCTTTTTATCGAACTCATAGTTCATTTCAGCCTGAACGGTTTTCTTTGTATTGGCTTCGTTCACCAAGCTATCGCGGTAAGCAATATAATTTTTATGGTCGGCCAGGGCTGATTTAAAGTCGCCCACCATACTATCTAAGGCCATAAGGCCGCCGTATGTGAACTTTATATTTTCTTTAGCGCCAATTTTTTTAGATATGATCAATGCCGAATCGAGGTATATCTTGGCCATCCAGGCATTTTTTTGCTTCGAGTAAATATTGCCCAAAGCATAAAAATACGATGCCATATCATACTTATCATTCATTTGGCGCACTATAGCAATTGCCTTCGTATCGCAGTCTATTGCTTTAGCAAAGTTCAATTGCTTCAGGTAAATATCACCCAGGTTGCTTAGGTTGTACGAAATGCCTTGCTTCGATCCTATAGCCGAATCTATTTGCAAAGCCTTAGTATCATATTCAATAGCCTTAGGGTAATTGCCCATGCTAAAATAAGTAAGGCCAATATTGCCCATGTTTACTGCAACATCGCCTTTATCGCCTGTCTCTTCGGCCATTGCTAAAACCTTATTGTAGTTTTCGAGCGCCTTAGCGTAATTATTCTGGCTGAAATAAATATTACCAATATTGCCCAGGTTTACAATAATACGTTGCTTGTCGCCCAAATCTTCGGCATATTTCAATGCCCTCAGGTCGTACACCAACGCTTGTGGATAACTGCCCATTTCATCATACGCATTACCAATATCGCCCAGGTTAGTGGCCATACCATACCTGTTATCTATTGCCGAATCAATTGCAAACGATTGCCTGTAATAGTCGAGCGATATCTGGTAGCTTCCCTGGTCGTCATATACATCACCAATGCCGGTAAGGTCATACGCAATTTCAGCTTTATCGTTGGCTGTCTTGCTCATCTCTAATGCTTTGGTGTAATTACTCAGTCCATCGGCATAATTACCTTGCCGTTCACACACACTACCTATTTGGCCGGCAGCCTTATAAACGCCCTTTTTGTAATTCAGTTTTTCGGCGAGGGTCATAGCCTCTTTGCATTGCCCAATGGCACTATCGTACTTGCCTTTTTTAAACAAAGCAAGACCAATTTTATTAAGTGTATTTACATGCGTAGTATCATTCTTTTGGGTTGCAGCTACCTTGCGCAGCGAATCGATATTAAGTGATTGGGCTGAAACAAGTGAAAACTGAAAAGCTAAAAATGAAAAGCTTAGCACTGCCTTCGTTATCACTGACTTATATATAATTTTTCTCTTCACGTTATACTATTGATTAACAGCTCTAAAAGTAAACAATTTCTGTAGCTTGTGAGTTGGATAATTTTCGGTTTTTACAGTTGGGTTTTCATTTAATCTGGCACAATTCTTTATATCTATGTGTCAATTACCTATCATCGCTGCTCTTCACCTCACGTGCCGAAGCTTTGTACTCGTCATTGCGAGTTCCGGCGTGTTCGCGGAACGTGGCAATCTCCGCGTTTTACCCCAAACCCCTAAAGGGGCTTCCAACACATGACCTCACCCCGACCCACTCTTAGAGGAGAGGGAGCCTCGCTGCGATTTCCTTCTCCTCCAGGAGAAGGATTAAGGATGAGGTCATACAAATTATCTGCTTTACAAACTTTCAACTTTATAAACTCATCCTACTATATTTGTGTAACGAAACTCCGTGCTATTATGAAAACAAACCTGCTTACAATTGCCTTACTTGCCTGTGCAACAATACCTGCAATGGCACAAACGGGCTTTACCAATAAAGCCGAAGCCAGAAACGTGATCGACAATTCGATGAAGCAAGGTAAGTGGGTTGAATATATTGATGAGAACGAAGACATATCGGACGATACAACCACCTATTACCGCCTTACTATATATAAGAACGATGTACCACAAGGCGTAGTGCGTGAGTACTACCATTCGGGGAAGTTGCGTAACGAAACACCTTATACCGATGGCCATATTGACGGCGTGGTGAAAAGTTATTTCGAGAATGGGACCCTTAGCCTGATGACACCTTATGTATATGGCAAAAAAGAAGGTATAGAAAGGATATATTACGAAAGTGGAAAAGTGCAGAGCGAAACCAAGTACGATAGCGGCCTGCCCGAATACCAGAAGAAATATAACGAGGACGGAACGGAAGCAAAATAAATTAGGAATTAAAAATTACGAATTACGTTAGTAGGCCTTATTCGTAATCCGTAATTTTCAATTCGTAATTGTTACAAGACTATTGCTTAATAAACCTTAACACCTGCGAACTTCCGGCGGTAATTACTTTTACAAAGTACATACCTTGTGCCAGATCACCCACATTTAAGCTGGTTACTTTTCCGTTGCCAATTGTTGTTGCCTGGCTAATCACTTCTTTACCGCTTATGTCGGTAACCTTTATTACAGCAGCCATATCTGTGCCTTGCATTGCAAAGGTTAAGTTGACTGTATTAATAGTTGGGTTAGGATATAATGAACCTACTCCCACATTCGATACATTATTTATACCCAATGGTGTAACCGTTACACTAAAGGTGGCAGTATTTTCACATCCATTACCATCGGTACCCGTAACTGTATAAGTTGTGTTTACCAACGGAACCACATTTGCTGTATCATTTGTGCTACCATCGCTCCATACATAACTTATGGCATTTGTACCTGTCAGCACATCATTACTACCCGTAGTAATATTACTGGTACCGGTTATACCTACATTAGGTAAGGTATTTACTATTATGATTATAGTTGCCTGCGGACTAATACAAACCCCTTCGGTTGCAATAACGGTATAGGTACCCGATGCTGCTAATGTTAAATTAACAATAGATGGAGTTGATGATGACGATGTAAACGCATTCGGCCCTGTCCAGCTATAACTTGTAGCCCCTGCAGAGCTTGCTGTTAAACCAAGGGTTGAACCCACGCACAACATATTATTGTCGCTTAATATTGGCGTTGCAGGCACAGGATCAACGGTTAGGTGCAGTGTAACAGTACTATCACATCCGGCCTTGTTTGTAAGTACATAAGTCGGGGTACCACTTCCGGTATAGGTTGTTCCATGCCACGTGAAAGAACCGCATGTTGATGCAGTTGTATCTCTGGTAGTTGGATCATTGATGGTAAGGTGCAAGGTCAGTGTACTATCGCAACCTTCTTTATCCGTCAATAATTTGGTTGGGTTACCACTTACAGTATACGTTGTACCATACCATGTGTAAGAGCTACATGCCGAAGCTGTAGTATCGCCTGTGGTCGGATTGTTAATAGTAAGGTGCAATGTTAAGGTACTATCGCATCCTTCCTTGTCGATCAACAACTTGGTTGGGTTACCACTTACACTATACGTTGTGCCATACCACTTGAACGAGCTACATGCTTTTGCGGTTGTATCTCCTGTAGTTGGGTTATTGATGGTAAGGTGCAAGGTCAATGTACTATCACATCCTTCTTTATCGGTCAACAATTTGGTTGGGGTACTACTTACAGTATACGTTGTACCATACCACTTGAACGAGCTACATACTTTTGCGGTGGTATCGCCTGTGGTTGGGTTATTGATGGTAAGGTGCAATGTCAATGTGCTATCGCATCCTTCTTTATCAGTCAATAACTTAGTTGGGTTACCACTTACAGTATAAGTAGTACCATACCACTTGAACGAGCTACATGCTTTTGCGGTGGTATCTCCTGTAGTTGGATTGTTAATAGTAAGGTGCAATGTCAATGTACTATCACAACCTTCTTTGTCAGTCAACAATTTAGTTGGGTTACCACTTACGGTGTAAGTTGTACCATACCACTTGAACGAGCTACATGCCGAAGCTGTAGTATCGCCAGTAGTTGGGTTATTGATAGTAAGATGCAAGGTCAGTGTACTATCACATCCTTCTTTATCAATCAACAATTTGGTTGGGGTTCCACTTACAGTGTATGTAGTGCCATACCACTTGAAAGAGCTACATGCTTTTGCGGTAGTATCTCCTGTTGTTGGGTTATTGATTGTAAGGTGTAATGTTAAGGTACTATCGCAACCTTCTTTATCGGTCAGCAATTTGGTTGGATTGCTGCTAACTGTGTAAGTTGTACCATACCATTTGAAACTGCTACATGCCGATGCTGTTGTATCCCCTGTAGTTGGATTGTTAATAGTAAGGTGTAATGTTAATGTACTATCGCAACCTTCTTTATCAGTCAACAACTTAGTTGGGTTACCACTTACTGTGTAAGTAGTACCATACCACTTGAAAGAGCCACATGCCGAAGCTGTAGTATCGCCAGTAGTTGGGTTATTGATTGTAAGGTGTAATGTTAAGGTACTATCGCAACTTTCTTTATCTGTCAACAATTTAGTTGGGTTACCACTTACGGTGTAAGTAGTACCATACCACTTGAACGAGCTACATGCTTTTGCGGTGGTATCTCCTGTAGTTGGATTGTTAATAATAAGGTGCAATGTCAATGTACTATCACAACCTTCTTTATCAGTCAACAATTTGGTTGGGCTGCCACTTACGGTGTAAGTTGTACCATACCACTTGAACGAGCTACATGCTTTTGCGGTAGTATCTCCTGTTGTTGGGTTATTGATAGTAAGGTGCAAGGTCAATGTGCTATCGCAACCTTCTTTATCGGTCAATAACTTAGTTGGGTTACCACTTACGGTGTATGTTGTACCATACCACTTGAACGAGCTACATGCTTTTGCGGTGGTATCGCCCGTAGTTGGGTTATTGATTGTAAGATGCAGTGTTAATGTACTATCGCAACCTTCCTTATCGGTCAACAATTTGGTTGGTGTACCACTTATGGTGTAAGTTGTACCATACCACTTGAAAGAGCTACATGCTTTTGCGGTAGTATCTCCTGTTGTTGGGTTATTGATAGTAAGGTGCAAGGTCAATGTGCTATCGCAACCTTCTTTATCAGTCAACAATTTGGTTGGGGTTCCACTTACAGTGTATGTTGTACCATACCACTTGAACGAGCTACATGCTTTTGCGGTTGTATCGCCCGTAGTTGGGTTATTGATCGTTAAATGCGCACCTGTGCTGGTTGCACTTGGCGAACAGGTTCCGCTTACCACACATTCATACATATAACCATTAACAGCCGATGTTGCTCCGGTTAATGTTAGGGTAGCCGCGGTTACACCACTATAAATACCTGTGTTACTTAATGAACTGTAAGAACTACCACCATTGGTACTAACCTGCCACTGATAGGTTAAGCCTGCCCCTGTTGCAGTTACACTAAAGGTGGTATTATTACCTGAACATATAGTACTGTTGACCGGATTAACCGTAACTGATGGTGCAATATTAACGGTGCCGCTTACAGCCACATTTTGTGTGGTAGCATTAGTAGATGTAGCTGCAATATTACCGCTAGGTGTACCTGATGCTGCTGATGTTAACCTGGCATATATGGTTGTAGTGCTTACTGTACCCGATGTTGGTGTTAAGGTTAACGAACTTCCGTAACCGCTACCTGAAACCAGTGACACTTCAAACCCTGTTGGGGCGGTAACCACCAACGAAGCTGTTAAATTAGCACCCGACACAGTAAAACTCTGGGCAGAAGATGCTATACCCGAACAAGCAGTAAAGGCTGCTAAGCTACCCGTTTCGGTAATGGTTGGCACTACCACATTTACAGTTAATGTGCCATTGGTGCTACTACTACAAGCGTTTGAAACAGTTACAGTAGCCGTATACGCGGCAGCAGGTGCCGCTGCCGGAATAGTTAGTGAAATTGGTGATGATGGCAATGTAGCGTTTGACACACTCGTAAACCCAGCCAATAAGGCTGCTGCACTGTATGTTATACTATATTTAGTAGGGTTATTAGCAGCGGCCGTATAAGTTAAGCTGGCGCTTGTAGTACCTTGCTGCACAGTAGGGTTAGCACCCCATGTTATTGTTGGAGTTGCCGCTATAACCACGTCGCTGGTGTTATTACCAACGGCATTAAAATAAATGTACGCAGCGGTATACCTGCCTGTATCGGCTACAGCATTAATAGTAGTATAGGTATTGGTTATGTTACAAGTGTATTTACTTACAGCGTTGCTGGTAATAGGGTCAATCGTCAACAAGTTACCGTTTGCATCAACTGCTAAATAAGGAGAGGCATTTCCAAATTCAATTCTGGTAGGAGTAGTTGTGCTGTTTGATCCTACAGGAAGTTCATATATATTAACATCGTAATCATCACTAACATATAAATTACCTATACCATCTATTGTTACACCAACAGGTCCCGAAGTAGGTGAAGCAGATCCAAACCCCAAGCCTATTTTAACTGGAGATGTAGCACTTGTTGAGCCTGGTAAATATTCAAGTAAAGAGACAGAATTTAAATCAGTTACATATAGATTTTTACTCGCATCTACACAAATACCGCCCGGGTATGCCAGCCCGGTTTGTGCCCTGATAGTCGGGACGGTTGTAGAACCTGAACCTGAAGCATAATAATATACATACCCGGTACCACCTCCCTGTCCCTGGTCTGATACATACAAACCTCCTGATACATCAACAGCTATTGCCATGGGATACTGAAGACTTGCTGCAGCCACAACCGTTGGCGAAGTAGTGCTGGTTGAAGTGTTGGGATACTTTAATACTTCATTCTGAAGAACATCCAATACATAAATATTTCCGGTGGCATCTATAGTTATAGAGGTAGCATCACTCATGCCAGCCTGAGCTACTATAGTAGGCGCAGTAGAACTAGTTGAATTGGGGGGATACCTTAACACTTGTGCCGTTCCCGGAGTACCTGATCCGGCGGTAACTCCAACATATATATATCCACTATTATCTAATGCAAAGCTTTGCATGTTATACCCACCACTAACACCCGCACCGGTAATTTGTGTCGTGCTTGTTCCCAAAGTAGCTTTAACGGTAGACATTAACGTAGCACCATTGTACCATTTTATTTGATACGGTGTATATGACTCACCTGTAAGTGTAAGTGTTGATCCTATACAGTTGCTGCTTACGGTAATATGCCCGCCTACAGCTGCAAAAGCCATTGTGTAACTAAAAAGCAAAAAAGTAAGAGCAAGTGTAATTTTTTTCATTACTCGCAGTTTGATGTTATATATTTTTATGATTTCAGGGGCTAAAAGTGCCGCGAATTTAATTCAACCTTTTTTCAAAACCAATGACACGAACCTATTTAAACGTATACAGAATTTATGCTTTTGATTATCAATAAAATAAACTTTAAACAAAAACTCAACAAGCCGCAAAGCCCTGTATAACTATGGATACAAAATAATATGAAGACCACCCCAATAAAAAAAATTTAATATTCTGTTTTTCAAATACTTCTACAAAACACAAGGTTCACTAGGTATTTATACCTAGTGATACCCCGAAAAAAATCCATTACTTTACAAATACCAATTCAATACCATGCAAAAACTAATTGATTATTTGCAGTTTGTAAAAAAGAACCATATTAAAGATGTGGCCACCCAAACATTAAAGGCTTCGCGGGAAATGGACCTGCCCATTATGAAGCTTTTTGCGCATGTGCCCGATGAAGCTTTGCTTGCACAATCGATGAAGGGGATAAATGATTTTGTTGATTCATTGGTGGATGGTTCGCATGAAGCAAAACAAATAGCCAATCTTAAACTTTGGGAAGAAGATAAACTACCGGGCATATCGAAGGATAGCATTGAGCCAACCGACCTGATAATGATATACCTGATACAAAAGGAAGGGTATTTTAAATTTATACCCGAGTATACTAAAGATGTTCAGCTGGCTATTGATATTGTAATGGAAATGGAAAAGTTGCATTTATCATCGCAGCTGGCAGCAATTAACCTGATGTTCCGTTTGCGTAAAAAGGTTGAGAACGAGCTTGAGCTTAGTAATAAAGAACTGGAGGCGTTCAGCTATTCTGTTTCGCACGATCTGCGAGCCCCTTTACGCGCCATACATGGCTACACCAAAATACTGAGCGAAGATTATAAAGAGAAACTTGACGATGACGGCCGCCTGATGATGAACTCGATAATAAGTAACTCCGACCGGATGGGGCAACTTATTGACGACCTCCTCGCCTTCTCTCGCTTAGGAAAAAAGGAAATGAAAATTGCAGATGTTAATATGACGGACCTTGCAAAAGCTGCACTGGCCGAAGTTAAAAGCGCAGCTGAGTCATTCCATTGTAATGTAATTATTACCCCATTGCTACCTGCCAGGGCCGATGGTAGTTTAATTTACCAGGTATTTACCAACCTTATTTCAAACGCGGTTAAATATTCGAGTAAGAATGATAAGCCGCAGGTAGAAATAAGTTCATTTGAAAAAGACGGTGAGAACATTTACAGTATAAAAGATAACGGCGTAGGCTTTAACATGAATTACTACGATAAGCTGTTCGGTGTTTTTCAGCGCCTGCACAGCAACGCAGACTTTGAAGGCACCGGTATTGGCCTTGCCCTGGTTAAACGTATTATGGTTAGGCACGGTGGCCGCATTTGGGCCGAGGCAGAACTGGGCAAAGGAGCCACTTTCTATTTTTCATTAAAAAACTAAGAACGCACTTTTTTAAAACCCCACAACATGAACGAAGAACAAGTAGAAGTAGTATTGGTAGAAGACAACCCCGATGATGCGAGGCTAACCATCAGAGCCTTAAAAAAACAAAACATTGCCAACAACCTGGTTCACTTAAAGGATGGTGAGGAAGCACTTGATTTTTTCTTTGCCACCGGACCATTTGCAGGCCGCAATACCAATAATATGCCCAGGGTGGTTCTGCTCGATCTTAAAATGCCAAAAATAAATGGCATTGAAGTGCTGGCAAAACTAAAAGCAAATGAAAAAACACGATCAATACCCGTTGTGGTACTTACCTCATCGGCCGAAGACCCCGATATTGAAAAGTGTTACGCACTAGGTGCAAACAGCTATATAGTTAAACCCGTAAACTTCGATGATTTTATGAAGGCCGTTTCGGAAATGGGAATGTACTGGGTGCTGTTAAATAAAAGAGTGTAGGTAAAAAATTACGAATTACGAATTAAAAATCAATCAGACTTTCATACAATTTAGTCTTTGGGTTCTATTCGTAATTCGTAATTTTTAATTATTAATTAATGTTCTATAACCAACTTTCCGCTGCCTATTACTGCACCTGTTTTACTCAGCATTCGGTACAGGTAAATACCAGCAGGTTTTTCGCTTAAGTTAATTGATAGTTGTGCATCCCCACTTTTAGTTTGTGTAGCAATTTCCTCACCAAGCATATTATATACCTCAAGGTGGCTATCAGCGGTCAACTGTTGGCCATCAGCTAACTGGAAATTAAATATGCCATTTGAAGGATTAGGATAAACGGAAAAGGTCTGTTCGTTTTTTATAGCTGCAATACCTGTTACAGCACCCCATGCTGCTATGTGGTTGACTACGGTTTTACCCGAGCGTGTAAAATTTCCGGTAGCATATAACGCACCATTATATGCACAAAAAGCAACCACTCCGCTATCGGAATACGGATAGATACCACTATCTGCAGATAAGCCGCTTCCTACAGTATCCCACTTACTTCCATTCCAGGTAGCTACACCATTTTCAAGCGAGCCACTAATACCGGAATAAAACTTCCCCCCCGCATACAATAAGCCATTATACACCATTGAACAATTAAATTGGAGGGAGGTGCTTGCCGAATTAAATGGTGTGTTCCAGTTTGTTCCATTCCAAAATGTAGCTGCATATGTAGTTGCGCCTTGTATAGAATCAAACGCCCCACCTAAAAACAGTTCATTATTATATGACGAAATAGTGTAGCCCCATGCCGGTAACGATGTCCATAAGCGAGTTAGCAGTATGCCTTTACCAAATGCCGACCAGTTTGTTCCATCCCATTGAGCTACCGAATTACATAGTTTTCCTCCTGCTGAATCGAAATACCCGGTAACATATAGTAATGAATTATCGGTTGACATGTTGGTAACGCCCCATAAGTTCATGTATCCCGATGGAATTCCTGTGCCCAGGCTACTAAAGGTAGTACCATCCCAAGCTGTTATATTGTTAAGCGGTAAACCGTTTGCCGATGTAAAATTACCACCTATAATAAGCTTGCCGTTATATACTGACATTGTATGAACAAAGCCATTAATTCCGCTGCCTAATGCCGACCAACCAGTGCCATTCCACTTGGCTATGTTTGAAGCAGGCGCTCCACCTGCTGTTGTAAAATAGCCACCCACATAAAGGTCGCCGTTATATACTGCCATAGCATATATCTCGGGGTTCGAACTATTTACAGCACCTGTAATTCCACTGCCCACTGCCGACCAATTGGTACCATCCCACATGGCTATAGTATTTACAGGCACTCCACCTGCATTAGTTATATAACCTCCTACGTAAAGGTTGCCATTATACACCGCCATGCAACCTGGTTCAGGGCTCAAACCGGTGCCAACAGGGTTCCAGCTTTGGGCGTTTATATTACCCAGCAGGCAACATGCGAGGCCAAGTAGCGCTAATTTTATCTTCTTCATACTATTAGGTTTTAGTCGTTTAATACAGATACGCCTAATAGCACTTATGCGTTGGGTATATGAGGGTGATAATGAGTAAATAACGTGTTTGAGTGAGTAACTTACGTGCTTGGTGAGTAGTTAACAAAAAAACCAATTAAGAATTAAAAATTAGGAATTAAGAATCTAAAGACACTTGCAATTTCTTATTTGCTTTTCCAATGCTCCTTAATTTTATCACCCAACTTAATTTGTTCATCCGTATACATCTCCTTCAGTTATTTGGATAATTAAAGGCTGTCCATTAGAATCTAGCAATTTTGTATTTCTCTTCAATAAATATGTCGTAATATCACAGTTCCCAAACTAATTCATCAATGCCATTATTACCCTCTACCGCATTCTACAAAAAGACCAAATCCACAACCGCAAAATCTATTTCTTCAGACCAATCCATTGGGTTTATTTTTCGATTCTTAATTTTTAATTTTTAATTCTTCATTACCTTTGAATTTCCAGCTTCCCACTACCCACTAAAGAACCATCTTTTGCTAACACACGGTAAAAGTAAACGCCGTTTTCTTCGTTAGTCATAACTATTTGGTTTATACCAGTATTAAGTATTTTTGAATAAACCTTTTCTCCAAGTACATTATACACTTCTATGCTCGACATTCCCTGTTCGATATTCGATATTGTGAAGGTGCCTTTCGACGGATTTGGATAAACCAAAACGGAACTATTATTTGCATTAATTTCATTCATTCCGGTTGGGGTTGGAACGATACCCATTTCGATACCATTACCAAAACTATTTACCCAAAGTTGGTTCTTTATATAAGGGTTGAAATAGGCACGGGTTGGTTGTTCAAAAGGGTATGCTGCCACCTGGGTAAAAACGGGCTTTGTAGCCTCAACATTTGCGGTATAAAACAGGCCTCCGCTTTCGGTAGTTAAATAGGCGGCTCCTTTATTAACGGGATCCATGGTTATAGAAAAACAACTAGCCGTATCGCCTACATTGTTCAATGATGCATTTACAATTTTGGTCCAGCTGGTGCCACGGTTTGTGGTGCGGTAAAGTCCGCCCTGGTTATTGGCTGCGCCGCCATAGCCGCTATACACGCAAACGTACCAGGTATTTTGGGTAGCATCATTCGGGTCAACAGTCAGGTCCATGGTCCAGTATTTCATACCCGGTGCACTTACGTCGGTCCATGTTGTGCCCTGGTTGGTACTTATAAACACACCCGAGCTATCGGTAAAAGCGCCCGCTGTATTTATTCGGCCCGAGAAGGTAGTAACTACGGTGCCATCATTCAGCACATGTATATCTAACGGGTGGCCTTGTGTACGTGCCGGGTTCGGGCAATGTGTCCAGGTAGATGTTGCACCCAGGTTAATGTTGTTCGATACCCAAATACCACCCGCATTACCACTGCCTTTATGGTTAACCACGCTTGCATACATGCGGTTAGCATTGGTAGGATCTAATGCCAGCCATATTACAGGCTTAGCCATATTGAACATGGTAGTAAAGGTCTTTCCTGTATCGGTCGACATCATTATGGCGCCGTTACCGCCATCATCGTTTGCATCTTTTAAATGGGTGCTTTGGTACATATCGTGTATGCTCGATGTGGCTGCATATACAACACCGTTGCTTGGGTTCTTTACAAACTTGTAGGTACTGTTTAAAGTAAGTCCACTGCAATCGAAACTCCAGCTGTTGCCACCATCATTACTACGGGTAGCATTCACATCGGTATAGCCCGATAGCATGTGCAAGGAATCGTACCACATAATATCCCAGTTCGATGTCATTTCAATACCATTGCTTGGATAATATTTTCCTTTTGGGGTTAATGCATTCGCAGGGTTAAGATTAGCCGGTGGCACATAAAGCGCTTTCCAGGTTTTTCCGCCATCGGTAGTTTTGTGTATAAAGCCTTCGTCGGTTTCAACAACGGTTAAGCTATCTGCCGGGCTCACATCCATACCAAATACATATTGCGGCCAGCTCCAACCCAAATCTCCACCCGAACCGCAATAGCCGGTTTGTATGTTTTGGTTGTTGGTAGTGTTGAACACATAATTCCAACTGGCACCTGCATTGCCTGTTTTAAGAACAATTGGGAAACCGCTGTTATTGCTTGCGCCACCAATATAGGCATCGTTAATATTGTTAGCAGCCATACCTATAAAGAAAGGATAGTCGCCCGATAAAATACCGGTTGTCTTTTTAACCCAATTGGTCGGGTAGTCCATAGAATATACATTGGCATAGCTTGCGCCATTATCGCCAAGTATGCCTACATATATATTACCAGCGGTTTGGGTAATGCAAAAAAACCGGATGGTCTTACCTACCCTTGCACCTGCAAACGATAAAAATTCTTCGCCTGTTATGCCACCCATGCTTGGCGCCGACCAGGTGGTACCGCTATTGGTAGATACAATAAGGCCTTTGTTGGTGCATACGTATATGGCAGAATCGTAAAAAAAGGTACCCGCTATATAGGCACCGTTGCCACCGCCATCGGTATAAAAAGCTGCGCCAAATGTTGTACCGCCATTATTCGACAGGTAGAAATTATTATAGTCAGATACAATTACCTGGTTTGAATTTTGCGGGTTGGCAATTACATTCCAAGAACCATTTCCTCCTGTTGGGTCGGTAATAGCATTCCAGGTTACACCTGCATCGGTAGTTTTAACAGGTACCATATTTCCGCTTGCATAGTTATTGGTTTGGGTATAACGTATGTTGTTATTATTGGTAAACGATACGAAACCAAAATGCCCGCCAATTACCTGGTTAAAGTTTATCACCGTCCATGATGCACCGCCGTTGGTTGAATGGTACAAGTCGGTCATATCGGTGTTCGAATATATTTCGCTGATATTGGCAGGGTTAATGCTGGGGCTGTACTGTGCTCCTCCTCCACCAATGCCGTGGGCAGTGAATACAGAAGGCTGCGCCATTGCGCCCGTTGCGAAAAGCAACGCGGCAATTAAGAATTGAGAATTAAGAATTAAGAATTTCGGGAATATCTTTTTCATAATGGGGATGAGTTTGCTTTTACTAAAATATTAAAATTCCTTTACTATATGAAGAGTAGGCTAAAACGCTTTAAGAGTATAACGTAAAAAGGTAACAGCTAGTGTATAATAAAAAAGCCCCTCCTGAATATCCGGAAGGGGCTTTAATACTTGAGCGTATTGATTAGTGAGCTATCATCAGCTTATCTGATTTAACTAGTGTACCATTGGTATCGGTAATACGATAGAAATAAATACCTGAAGGCAACATGGATGTTGAAAAGGCAGAAACATTCTCTGTTATGGTTTCGCACTTAATCACTTCTCCTAAATTGTTGTACATACACATATTCAGTTGCTGGTTTGGTTGCAGTTCCAGTTTAATATTCACCAGTTCGCCGGCAGGGTTAGGATATACAAGCACATTGCTATTATCTGTTAGTGCGTTTGTCTTGTCAACTCCCCTTATCATGCCGCAGGTTATTTTTAAAATGGCGTCTATTTCGCAACCTTGAGGGCCTCTTACCACCCACTGTATACTGCCTGATGCTGTTGGGGTAATAGTTACCGTGGTTCCGTAACCGGCACCGGTAGCAGAAACCCACTCGTAAGTGCAACCCGGCAATACCGGAGAGATACTATAGGTATATGGGTTGCCGCACAAAACTGTGGTAGGCCCGGATATAGTAAAGAAGTGGGGCAATATTTCAACAGCCGTGGTACCTGTTGCAAAGCAGCCGGTACTGGCATTGGTTGCTGTTACGGTATAAACCGTGCTAACCGTTGGGCAGGCAATAGCAGTTGGTGAGTTTGCACCGCTTGATATACTTGCAGCCGGCGACCAGCTATACGATACGTTAAACGGTATCTTTCCGCATAAAGATCTAAGCGTATCACAATAGCCAGGGCATAATGCCACTGTATCTTTTGTACACAGTGTTGGGTTCGGGTTAACTGTAACCGTAGCCGTAGCCGATGCAGAACAAAGCTTGGTGCTGGCAGTTACCGTATATACCGTAGTAGAAGCTGGCGATACAGTAATGCATGAAGTATGCAGACCGGTGTTCCAGTTATAGGTACCTGTGCTGCTTGTAGCACAAATAGTAGCGCTGCCACCTGCACACATAGATGCTGATGTTGCGGTAATGGTAGGGGCCGCAAGTGATGTTACAGCCGCAGTAGCAGTTGTTGAGCAGCCATTTGCATCATATACCGTTGCGGTATAAGTACCTGCACATAAGCCACTGGCCGATGCTGTTGTAGCTCCGCCCGGTAACCAGCTATAGGTATAAGGTGATGTACCTCCGGTAGCCCATACAGAAACTGTTCCGTTGCAGTTACTACCACAAACCACTGAACTGAGGGTTGATGCAGCAGGCGATGAAGCATAAAATGTAACCGCCGATGTAGCTGTGGCTTTACAACCTGTTACGGTATTGGTTGCCACTACGGTGTAAACAGTATTAACTGTTGGGCATGCAGTAACATAACCGCCTGTGGTGGCGCTTAAGCCTGCTGCAGGAGACCATACATAGGTATTGGGTTGCGGAGTATTGCGACATGCTGTGTTTATATTAACACAACCGCCAGGGCAAGCTTTTTGCGAATCGGCTATGCAGATAATAGGAGGAGGAATTACGGTAACAGTTGTTGTTGCAGTTTGTTCGCACTTGCCAACCCATACCTGTACTGAATAGGTTGCGGTTGATGAAGTGGTAACACTAATGCTGTTGCTTGTAGTTGTTACTCCGGTGCTCCATATGTATGATGCACCCGGAATAGCAGGGCTTGCTGTTAAGGTAGTTGCTACACCCGGGCAAACCGATGGAGCGTTTAATGTTATTGTTGGTAATGCTGAAAGCCCGAAAGAAAAATCGTCAAGGCCAAAATCATAACCTTGCAGTGATGAAGAGCCTTGTCCTACAACTTGTATCAATGCATTGGTAACACCTGTAGGCGCTGTCCAGTTGTAGCAAATATGTGTCCAGTTACTGTATGTGGTGCCGAACATTGGGCTTATTATATCCTGGAAGAAAGGTAATGCACCGTTTATATTCATAGATACGGTAGCACCATTATAACCGGTAGGGTCGATAGATCTTATCCAGGTTTCGAATGTGTATGTTCTGCCCGGTATAACGGTTACATTCTCCTGCCAAGGTATGCAGGTGTAGTTAGGAGTGTTTAAGGTATTGCCTGTGCAACTGTTAGGCACTGATGTTGAACTGCAGTTAAAGCATTCATCAGAAGGAGCATCAATAGCCATAAACCATGAACCACTATGGGCTGTGTTGCTGAACATATTTGTGCCGATGCAGTACATATCGGTAAAATCATAATCGCCTCCGCAGGCGCTAACGGTACCAATAAAGTTATTGCCGTCATAACGCATGTTAGGCGATGATATGCAGTACCCACTCTCCGGTGCAACAGCAGCAGTTGATGTGTAGGTATATGAATTATCCTGGTAGGCATTAGTAGTAGCCCAGGCAGGCGTATTTTCAAAATCGCCATTACAAAGCAGGTTAGGCCCGCAAAGCGGCAAACTGCATGTAGGTATTATGGGGCCTGTAATAATATGTATAGGACGCAGGCAAAAATGCGAAGTGTTTGCGATGTTTAACTTGCGTGTTACTTTTACATAATACGTTTGGCCGGTCTTTATACCCAGCGCTTGTGCGGCAGGTAACGAATCAAACGGGCCACCGCCTCTTTTTATTGAACTACCTACCGAAGTAAGTGTGCCACAACCGCCACTGTATATTACCAGTGAATCGATAGCTGCAAAAGGGGTATCTACGGGAGAAATTACACGGCCAATTTGTATATCGGCATTCGGGCCGGTAGCATTAAATGAGAACCAGGCAGCATTTACGCCCGGTTGAAATGAATAATCAACGGCACCGTCTTCGGTCTTTACCGCACGTGCGGTTGAGCAATTGTTGCCCTGTGCAAAAAGGTTTGCATTCCATAAGCAGATAATACTCAGGATAAGCAAGATCGTTTTTTTTGTTTTCATAGTTTTTTAAAAGGGAGTTTTTGTTTGGCGGCGAAATAAGCGATGCCTTTCCAATACCATGTACCTAAATGAGTAGTTAACATGGTTCAATGAGTAGTTAACATGGTTTATCTTTCCATTATTAATAAGTCGCTGATTCCCGAGTGCCTCCAGGTCGAAGTGGATTCCTTTTATACTTTCATTTTTTTGGCGTTCCCCTCGTGCCTCAGGTCGGGCTATCCGTTACAAGTCCTCGCTTCACTCCGGGCTTTTCACTTCTATCCCTAACGCAAATAACATTAAGAACTCTTATCTTTGCCATATGAAAAAACCACTTGTATTCTTGTTTTTTGTTTTACTATTTTTTGGGGCTTGCCGTCATAACCCGCCCGTAAGACATACTGTAATAAGTAAAATATGTTTTGCATCTAACCTTGGCTATAATGATTCTGTGCCATATGTGAGGGTAGAAATAGACAGCTCCCTGAACTATCAGTTTTATGGCGCTGATGGCTGCATCAAACATGGTTATTATGAAGGTAAAGCATCCAGGGCGCTTTGGGATACACTTACAAAATACATATCGGTATATATTCAGAATACAAAACCACAAATATCAACTTCAGATGCAATAGCAGAAGATTCCTATCCACCAAAACCCATATCAGGGCACTTTTTAATTGAAATGCTTGTTCATTATGATAATTCTAAAGTAATGTACATTGAAGAAAATTATTATTTAAGACATCTACTTTTTAATTCATACAAAACCATTGAGTTAAGGCCGTATCCTGCTGATGGTAAGTATGCTTTTGAAATACCCATTAAAAATCAGGATAACGATGATAGTAGTAAGTGTTATAGGTTGGTTGACAAAATGCCTGTCTTTCCGTCAGGGAAGATAAACGATTGGCTGGCAAACAAACTAACTTATCCGAAGGAACTGCAAAAAAAAGGAATTACAGGCACGGTATATGCAACGTTTGTAGTGGAGAGAGATGGCAGTATAAGTAATCTCATGATTTTAAAAGGAGTACCTGACGGACAAGAATTGGACAATGAAGTTTTGAAGGTTTAGCTGCAATGCCTAAATGGAAACCTGGTATGAATTACGGACATACCGTGAGAGTACAGTTTACATTGCCTGTGAAGTTTGATTTGAATTAATAAAAAACTAATATCATGAGATCTTTCCTATTCTTCACTTCCCTCCTACTCTGCTTGCAGGTAAATGCACAGCAGTTAAACCCGAATGCACCGATACCCGTTTTGGTGAAGTACGAAATTGGTGGTATTAAACTAACCAAAGACCCAAGCAATAAATTGGTACTCGATTCACTGGTAACATTTTTAAAACAGCACCCTGAGCTTAAAGTTGAAATAGATAACCATACAGATAGGGCATATCTCAAATACAACACCAACATAAGCCAGGCACGGGCACAATGTATAGTCGATACACTTATTAAACTTGGTATTGACCCACAACGATTAACAGCTAAAGGATGGAGGAACACCAAGCCTTTAATACCACAACAGCAGATTGATGCCATGAAAACACAGGCAGAGAAAGATGCCGCTATGGCGAAGAACCGCCGTACTGAGATAGTTATAATAGGGAAGTAATACTTGCCGTCTGCTTTAGCTGACGGTATATAGCTATTATAGCATATTGGCTTTAGCCTAATACAAGGTTAGTGTTTTGGGCTAAAGCCAAATAATATTTATTCCTTCTTCCGTCAGCTAAAGCAGACGGCAATTGAATACATAACATTAAATGAATTCATATTTTAGCAGTCCATTTACAAAAGAAAACACAACATGAGAAAAATAATTGTTTTATCCATGATATCACTCGATGGGGTAATGCAGGCACCGGGTGGGCAGAAAGAAGATACATCGGGCGGATTTAAATATGGCGGCTGGACAGCACCATACGGCGATAAAGCTTTTGGTGAAGTGGTGCAAAAAGAGTTGCAACAACCGGCAGATTATCTGCTGGGTAGAAAGACTTTTAAGATATGGGAAGCCTATTGGCCTAAACACGGAGACTTTTGGCCGGGTATTAATACGGGAACAAAATATGTCCTGTCGAAAACCGTAAAAAAGACAGATTGGGAAAACACCGTTTTTCTTAAAAACCTGGCGGGTATCAAAAAACTTAAAAACTCCAAGGGGTCTGACATTCAGGTTTGGGGCAGTGCTGAGCTAATTCAATTATTACTTAAGAATGATCTGGTGGACGAACTCAAGCTAAAAATATATCCCCTTACATTAGGTAAAGGAAAAAAGCTGTTTGACAAAGGCACCGTTCCGGCAGCACTTACGTTAACAGAAAGCACTGTGACACCTAAGGGAGTGATTATTGCTTATTACAAGCGGGCAGGAAAAGTGAAGACAGGTACTATTGGGGCTTAATCAATTTCCTTCCCTCAGCTTCCCAAACTCAATCTTCACATCATCGAGTTGTATAGCACCGGTACTGCACCTAACGTACACCTTCACAGAATCTTCAGTAGGGATAACGGGTAACAATGGGTTTATATAACGTATACGTTCCCAGGCATTATCGCCAGCCATTTCGTCAGCAAGGCTGCGGATGTTGTTATAGTGTATGGCACCATTCGAGGCTACAGAGCGGGTAACCAGAACTGCATCGTTTGTAAGGCTTTGTATATTTCCCCATATGTTTACAAACATATACACATTAGTATCTGTCGGTATATCAGTTGCTTTAAATGCGCACAATTGCACCATACCCGATGCCGGTGTTATTTGCAATGCCTGCGCACCACTATGCTCGTGAGAAGATAGAACCCCTGCCCCGCTATGATATTTTGGTTTATCATACAACTCAAGCTTCGATGCCGGGTCATCATACACCCAACCGTATTTGTCATCGGTCTTTAAGAACACATCCCAATAACGTTTCTTGTTCATCTGGTCGTATGATAAAATGAACTTATTATACTGTACCGTTTGAATAATAGAAACCATCAAACACAACACAGGAACAATAACAAGAATGCTTTTACCGACCTTGTTTTTAGTTTCGGTAAGTGCAATTGCAAACAGCAATGCATATAGAGGATAAAAATCAATGGATACGCGCATACCATAACTACCGCCATACCACCACTCCCACCAGCTGGCAAACACATAGGTACTAATCATAAAGAATAACAGAATGCTTGTCAGGCTCCAATACATTCTCTTAGCCAGAAATAAAACGGCAGTAACCATCAGAATAAAAAGCATTAACGGTGTATATACAAACCAACCTTTTCGGTAGCTAAATATCAAGTCAGCAATATGCGGTTTTGCAAAATCAAATCCTTCGCTACCATAGCCCCAAATAAACCAATAGCCTGTTTCGATCTTCCACGACTTAAACACCTTTTGTTT
>JABDHI010000037.1:0-1931 GCA_013285655.1 Bacteroidota bacterium | reverse complement strand
ATTACTAATAATGTTGCACCCGAAAGAATAAGTATATTCTTCAAATTAAAACTACTGCGCACAAACAATTTCATCCGTTCGAAACTGCCAGCTAAGAATGGCACTAACAAAATAGCCAATACATTGGTCGGCCTGATGATGCATAACAAACTAAACAAAAGTACGGCAAACAAAAGGTGTTTAAGTCGTGGAAGATCGATAGCACATTTAGCATAGTATAAGAACATGGTCATAAGCGCAAAGGAATACACATGGCTCATAGATGGTTCGGTAGTGGCATAGTAAAACAAGTTGGTTGCGTACACTACCAAAGTGAGTGCGAAATAAATTACCGCATCGGGCACTTTAAATTGCAGCATTAGCTTACGCAAAAACAGTAATCCTATAAACAGGTAGAACAGTGCAGCCAATACCACAGCCTCCTGAAATAAAGCTGAGTACCCACTTAATTCGAACCCTGTGAGATAGCTGGCAAAATAGGCCGTCAAAAAAAATGGAGTAAGCACAATGGCTTCTCCTACAAAATACTTATCTACATGTTTTGTTAAATTAAGCTTCCCCGGCAAAAAAGGATACTCCAGTTCAGCTTTATCCATACCCGGTCGCAACATGTGTTCTGCATCCATCACCTTCTGGTAATCCATATGATGGTAAATAAACACACAAGGCAAATAGGCATAATAACCGTAGCCATCGGCATTAATTACATTACTCCACGACCTTACCCTGGTAATATCAGTAATAAGTACAGGTAATACAATTAACAAAATCACCAGTGCCGGTGAACCTTTTTTCATGCTATGTTATATAGCAACGAAACTACTTATTTTTCTATAACTAACTTGCCTGTTGCTACAGGGCTACCGGTGTTATTAAGTATACGGTACATATATATACCTGCAGGCTGCCCACTTAAATCGATTACGAATTTAGAGTTACGAATTACAAATTGAGAGCCGATCTTCTCACCTAGCATATTATAAACATCCATGTTATATTCCCCAGATTCGTAATTCGTAATTCCTAATTCGTAATTAAAAACACCATTACTTGGGTTAGGGAAAACATTAACCTTAACTATTGATCTGTTAATAGCTGCCATACCTTCTACACCACAAATAATATAACCTGTGCCTCCATTGCCTGTTGTTCCGCCCGAATCTGCAACACCACCCGAAACCACTGAATCAGTATAAGAAGCAACTGTAGTAGAAAACCGAGCAACACTTAACATACCACCATAACTTAAACAAGAGTGGTAATTGGAATCGACTTTCAAAAACATAAATGATTTCACTGCCGAAATATTTAATGCAAAGCCACCATCTCTGTCTTGCATAATACAATTACCCATAGCACCGTTTACCGGTTCGAAGTTAACTACAGTGCCATCAACCACAAAACCACCAATAGCATTTGCAACCGAATTGAACTGCATGGTAAATAAATTTGCTGCAGAATGAATATCATTTGGGTTATAGTAACCACCCGTAACTATAAAACCACCGTTACTGGTAGCAGCTATATCTCCCTGGTAAACTTCAAAATCAGTACCATTTTCAATTGCTTTGGCTGCCAACACATTACATAAAGAATCTATTACCAACACTACCACATCTGTTTCCAAATAAACGCTCGAAGTAAGTATGGCATAATTTCCATTTTTTAATTGAATCATTCTTATTCCCCCATAGGAAATAAAGCCGGGAGAAATTTTAGTTGTTAGTTTACTCAACTTTACATTACCAGCCGAATCAATTTTTAACACACTTACTTTATCTGATCTGTTACTGCTATCGTTAACCGAAGCCACCAAATAATCATTACCGCAACGTGCAATACTGCAACTGGTAGTATTTGCATCAACAACATAGTTGCTATATGCCTTGGCCCAATTTAAATTACCCGACGAGTCGAGCTTAACTATATAT
>JABDHI010000036.1 GCA_013285655.1 Bacteroidota bacterium | reverse complement strand
TTAATGTAATGGAGCGTGGTGCTATGCTTTCAGCTGGACAAAGACAGTTAATATCATTCATCAGAGCTTATGTTCAAAACCCAAGCATATTAATACTTGATGAGGCTACATCATCAATAGATACTGAAACCGAAAGACTGATACAGCACGCTATCGAGAAACTTACCGAACATCGCACATCCATAATCATAGCCCACCGCCTGGCAACCATTCAAAGGGCAGACAAGATATTAGTGCTAGACCATGGCAGGGTTATGGAAGAAGGTACTCACCAAGAGCTTTTACGCAAAGGCGGATTCTATAAAAAACTTTACGAAATACAATTCGAGAAACAAGAAAAAGTAGCTTAGTTTCTTTAGAAATTATAGGTCAGCCCTACTCCATTTTTAGTACCACCAAAAGAAACTTTATTATTCATGTCCATTAACCGGCCTGCACGGTTAACATGCACCCATGCCAAGATGTTATAAGTAAAACCTGCAACTATCATAAGACTACCAATAGTAATATCAACCCCGCCTGCAGAAGCATTGGTAGCCCCACCCGTGTTAGGATTATAAGAGATCAGTGAACTTCCTACACTTACAAAAATTATGCCTCCTGTTTCTAAACCCAATCCGGTAAAAAAAGAATTACCCGCTTTCCTTAATTCAGTACCAGGGGTATGGCCCTGCCAACCCCTGACAGTGCGGAAGCTTTGCGCATGTTGCGGTTCAACATATTGAGATAGAGCGTTAATAGATATCAGCGCAAAAATAAAAGACAGTAGCTTTTTCATGAGTGAGTTATTTACCTACTAAGTTAACTAATTATTAAAACCACTTTAGTTCAATTCGAATTGAAGCTTACTAAGACTCCTATAAAGCCCGTCGTTGATTGACATAAGTTGTTCATGATTACCAATTTCTTTCAACCTTCCTTTTTCGAGCACCAATATTTTATCAGCCTTACGTATAGTTGAAAGCCTATGCGCAATAACAAACGAAGTACGGCCAAGCATCAATTTGTCCAACGCTTCTTGCACAAGTCTTTCCGATTCAGAATCGAGGGAGCTGGTTGCTTCATCTAATATCAATATAGCCGGGTTACGCAATACAGCACGTGCTATAGCAATCCGTTGCCTTTGTCCGCCAGATAATGATATCCCACGTTCCCCAACTATCGTATCATACTTCTCAGGAAAACTCATAATAAAATCGTGGGCATTGGCTTTACTTGCCGCTTCAATAATTTCATCTTCACCAGCATCATGCTTACCATACAATATATTCTCACGAATAGTTCCACCAAAAAGTAAGACCTCCTGTGGTACAAGAGCCATCTGGCTACGAAGAAGTGTCAAAGAATATTCGCGGGCATCTTTGCCATCAACAAGTATTGAACCACTAATAGGATCGTAGAACCTTAAAAGTAATTGCACCATTGTAGATTTACCTGCCCCGCTTGGTCCAACAATAGCAATAGTTTCACCTTGTTTTACTTCAAAACTCAGGTTATTTATAACTTGTAACTCCTTACGCGAAGGATAAAAGAAAGAAACATCTTTAAATTCCACATCGCCCTTAACTTTATTCACCTCAGGTAATTTATCAGCATTTTCTAGGCTGATGTTTTCAATAGGTTCTTCCAATATATCCATAAGCCTTTCAGTAGCGCCTATGGCCTTTTGTATTGAAGCATATAGATCGGCAATACCTGCAAAAGCTGCACCTACATATACCGAATACAGCAAAAACTCGAACATATCGCCTTTACTAACCAAGCCTTGCTGCATTAGCAGTGCGCCTTGCCATAATACTACTACTATAGCGCCAAACAGGCAAACGGTAATAAATGCAATAAATGCCCCACGTGCCTTACCACCTTTAATAGCCTGCACCACAACATCCAGCGTACTTTTTTTATGTCTTTCAATTTCAAATTTCTCGTTAGCAAAAGCTTTTACAGTAGCCACACCCTGCATGGTTTCTTCAACAATAGTGTTCGAAGTAGCAACCATATCCTGTGTTTTACGCGAAAACTTACGAATATACTTCCCAAAGAAAACAGCAAACAATGCCACTACGGGTACAATAGCAAGCATAGTTGCCATAAGTTTAATAGATATAATGGATAGCATTATAACACTACCTATTATTACTAAAAACTGCCTGATGAATTCAGCCAATGTGGTAGTGAATGTATCTTGCAACATACCCACATCTGATGAAATACGGCTTGTAAGCTCACCTATACGGCGTTGCGAAAAGAAATCCATATGAAGCCTTACCAGGCGCGCATAGGTAGCTTGCCTAAGACCAGCAAGTCCTTTTTCGGTAACCTCAACAAACAATACTACTCTGAAATACGAAAAAATAGCTTGTGCTAATAGCAGACCAAAAGTTATTATCACATACCTGGTCTCAGCTGTATCTATAATAAGCTTGAACATTTTGGGTAATGCAATAACTGCACCCGTAGTAAGCGCTAAAAAACCTAACCCAATAAAATAGGTCCACTTATATGGCTTAAAGAACTGCGTTACCCTTAATGCCCTTTTAAAAGAAGCTTTTGAAATGCCCTTGGGCTTATTTTCGGTATCAGTAAATGAAGGTCTGGCCATATTTTATATTACGAATAGATGCCAAAGTTACCTTAAAAAAGATTTTCTTGCTTGTGTTTATAAAAAGATTTATATCTTTGCCGCTCATTTTTAGATGACATGAAAAGAACATTTCAACCTTCACAACGTAAAAGACGCAATAAACACGGGTTCCGCGAAAGAATGGCTACAGCTAATGGCAGGAGAGTACTTTCTGCCAGGAGAAGAAGGGGTCGTAAGAAACTTACCGTTTCTGACGAGAAGCAACACAAGAGATAGTATTAACGGTTAACTGCCTTACTTAAGGCGGCGTACAAGTACTGTATTTCCTTTAAATTCATAGGTCCATTTACTACCGAATATATCGCCAAGGTATCTTTCATATAGATGCCTGCGCACTGTAATAGTTTCCTCAGCTTCGTTTTCTTTGGCTACTGCTGTAAACTCATATACAAGCATGCGCGGATGGTGCGTCATAAATATCCGTATTACTTCTGATATAGTCGCCATTACATTATAAAGCTCTCCCTTATTAGTAGTAGTATACTCTTCTCCCTTATATTCATCGTTAACTACCCCAAAAACTATGGTAGCGTGAAATATATTATCGCGCCTCCTTCCAAACCTGACTTCGTATTTGGTTTCGCTGGTAGTTGTAAAGTAATATACATCGCCTGAAGGTATATTAGGGAAAACTATCTGAAATATTTGCGGCATATATATGTACTACTTTATCTCACTATCTAATCACAAGGGCACAAAGATATGATTTGAGGTTATTAACATAACCATAGAATTATTAACAGATACCCTGTTAGTTTTACTTTTTTGCGATATAATACTATCTTTGCCGACCTTATGCAAATAAGAAATATGTCGCATTTTTCCCGGACTTTTATTGTTATAGCCACAGGCATGTTTCTGTTGTTATTCAATTCTGCTCATTCACAATTAGTCGTTAACCCGGGTTCACCTCAAACTGTATGTAAGGGCGATTCAGTTACACTTGGTGGAACACCTACTGCAAGCGGAGGATCACCACCATATACGTATACCTGGACGTCAACTCCGGCAGCAGGTATTAATAATGTTAATGATGCCAATCCTCGTGCCCTTATCAACCAGACAACTAAATTTATAGTTACTGTTACTGATAGTGCCGGTAGGAAAATTGATTCAGTAACCATTAGCGTTGCCAATATTTATGCAGCAAATGCCGGACATGATACTAACATTTGCCCCCTTACTGCCGGAGCAACTTTAGGCGGAAGCGCGGATAGTTCTTCATACAATTACATCTGGACACCTGTTGGAAGTGGCCTCAGCTGCTATACCTGCCCACACCCAAGTGCTACACCAACCGCTACTACTACATATACGCTTATAGCATCTTCTACTGGGGGGTGTGCCGACACTACCAGTGTTACTGTTAATGTATTGGCAAGCCCTACTCTAACTGTTGTATCTCCTGTTACAGTTAATCAAGGTTCATCAACCACTTTAAGTGTTTCCGGTGCCGTTAATTACTTCTGGACCCCTGATACAGGTATTATTTACAATCCCAACTCAGCTAACCCCGAGGTGTTCCCAACATCCAACACAGTTTTCCTTGTAGAAGGTATTGGTGCAAATGGATGCCCTGCCTTCGATACTGTTTTAGTTGAAGTAATACCCGATAGCAATCTTGTATTTTATAACACCTTTACTCCTAATGGAGATGGTATAAACGATACCTGGTTCGTAGGTAATCTTGGCTTATATCCCAATAATATATTGACCATATATAACCGTTACGGTAAGCAGGTGTTTTATGAACAGCCTTATTTAAATGATTGGCGTGGTACTAATCTTGGACAAAACCTGCCAGATGCGACCTACTATTATATACTCGAAACAGGTTCAGGTAAGACTTATAGAGGTTCTGTAACTATAATACGCAAGCCAAAATAATATGATAAGGAAACATTATAAGATACTTTTGGCAGTAGCGGTTATGTTTTTCGAAACAATTGGCGGGTATGCCCAACAGTTACCTATTTTTACTCAGTTCCCATCCGATCTTTTGTTCTTTAACCCTGCTATTGCTGGAACAAAAAGACTTTATGACGTTCGTATTGATTACAGAGATCAATGGGTTGGCATGCCGGATGCCCCAATTACTGAAGGCTTAAGCCTGAATTACCGCTTACTTAAAAATATGGGTGTCGCAGCTTATATCTACCAAGATGTTACAGGGCCAACACAACGTAATAACTATACATTATGTTATTCATACAAGCTTAAGTTACCTGACCTGGTATTATCATTTGGCGTTGCAGGTTCTATGATGGATTATATTGTAAATGGCTCGAAAATAACCATTCAAAATCCTAGCGACCCTACCATCGACCAGGGCGTAACATCAAACGCATGGGTGCCGAACGCAAGCGCTGGCCTTTATTTATATAACGATCGCTGGCAGTTTGGGCTGAGTGTGGATAATCTTATTCAGGCTGATGCTAAGCTGTTTAAGAAATACAAAGATGCGCCAGGAGATACGAGTACTACCGGGATAGTAACACTACTACCTCATTTTTACGGCTATTTGGGCTATAATTTTGCAGGAAACGCTAATTACATTTGGCAAAGCGGAATATTTGTAGAGCAATCTGGTAACACACCTTTATACCTGGCTTATTCTTTACGAGTTCACGTTAGGGAGAAATTTTATGTTGGGGCTTCCCTTAGACTTAAAGATGCAGTTTCATTAGATCTTGGTTATACCATACACGATAACTATGAAATCTGCTATTCCTATGACTTTATCACTTCGGCGTTGAGGCATTACACAACCGGCACACATGAAATAACCCTTATTTGGAGTGCTGATAATATTGGTAAGAAAAATCACAGAGGTGATACATTTGACGACTTCCAGAAAAAGAAGTATGGTTATATGTTCTGAGGCGATTCCCCGCTTTTATCGCTATTACTAGCAGAATCTATAGTTTGATTTTCCTCTTTACGCGGGTAGTATTTGCGCTGGAATAACAAGATCAATAAAACACCTATAGTAATAGCCGAGTCGGAGCAATTAAATACCGGCCTGAAGAAGATAAACTCCTCACTACCCCAAATAGGAACCCAAGTTGGAAAATGACCTTCGATCAAAGGGAAATAGAGCATATCAACTACCTTACCATGCAAGAAGCTTGCATAACCACCACCGGGAGGGAATAAGTGGGCAAGGTCATAGGTACTGTCACTAAAAATCATGCCATAAAAAGCGCTGTCTATAATATTGCCTAAGGCGCCGGCAAATATTAACGATATACTGGTAATTAAACCAACATGGGCTTTCTTAATTACCAGATCGCGCAAATACCATCCAATAGCCGCCACCGCAGCAATGCGAAAGATACTGAGGAATATTTTACCATATTGGCCTGAGAACTGCATGCCGTAGGCCATACCATTGTTCTCGGTAAAATGAATGATAAACCAGCTGGTAAATCGATGCTCTTCGCCCAATACAAAGTGGGTCTTTACATAAATCTTTACCACCTGGTCTATTAATAGAACCAGGAAAATAATTAATAAGGGTCTTTTCACAATCGGTTATAAGAGCGACAAAAGTAATATTTGTCTCTTACCTTATGAGTTAAACTGTTGTTCCAGTTTAGCATCAATGCTTAAAGTAGCATGCGGAACCCTTCTTAAGCGTTCTTTAGGTATAAGCTTACCTGTTGCCCTGCAAATACCATAGGTCTTATTCTCAATACGAATAAGGGCGTTTTGCAAGTTTTGTATAAACTTCTCCTGGCGAAGCGCTAACTGTGCCGTTTCTTCACGAGTCAATACATCAGATCCGTCTTCTAACATTTTAAATGTAGGAGAGGTATCATCAGTACCATGATCATCGGTATGACATAAGGTGTTCTTTAGAAGTTCATAATCCTTCTTCGCTTGATCAAGCTTTTCATTTATAATTTGACGAAATTCTGCAAGTTCTTTCTCAGAATAACGGTTCTTGGTATCTTCTTTGGTAGGCTTTGCAGCTTTATTGGCAACAGGAGCAGTAGGCTTAACAGCCGCAGCAACTACTTTTTTAGGTTCTGGTTTAGCAACAGCCTTTACTACTTTTTTAGGAGCAGGAGTTTTTTTAGCAGCAACTTTAACTACTGGTTTACTCTTTTTAGCAACTGGCTTTGATTTTGCTTTCACTTTAGCTTTAGGAGCAGGCTTGGCTTTTTTCACGGCCTTTTTAGGTGCAACTTTTTTGCTTGCTACCTTTTTGGTCGCTTTATTGGCTTTTTTTACTGGTTTCTTTGCCATGATTCTGGTCTTTAGTTGTATTTATTTATAAAAATAGAAGTGCTCACATTATCAGCAACTTCTACATCAATTGCGCCTCCTTCGTCTATGATTTCAACCATTTCGAGGGATGCGGCAAGTGTTTCGGCGCAAATGTAGGTAAAATTATTCTTAATGGCACTATCTACAGCTACATTCTTTTTAATCTTTAAGGATATCTTGTCAGTAACCTCAAAGTTCTTGTCTTTACGTAGGTTCTGTATGCGGTTTATAAGTTCGCGGGCAATACCTTCTTCCATTAATTCAGGGGTAATGGTAATATCGAGGGCAACGGTAATCTTGCCATCAGATGCCAAGTGCCAGCCTGGTATATCCTCCGAAGCTATTTCAACATCAGTCAAGGCCAACTCTATTTCCTTGCCCGACAGGGTTACCTTATATGAACCCTTGGTTTCTATTTCTCTTATTTGTTCCTGGTTAAAGGAATTTATTACCTGACTTCCTTCTTTCATTAAAGGGCCTAGTTTTTTGCCTAACTCCTTAAAATTTGGCTTTATCTTCTTCACCAATATTCCTGAAGTATCGGTTATATATTCCAGATTTTTAATGTTTACCTCAGCCAAAATAAGCTTCTTAACAGCATCAATCTGGTGTTTGGTGTTCTCATCTAATATAGGTACAACTATTTTATTAAGTGGCTGGCGTACACGTAATTCAAGCTTCTTTCTTAAAGCCAAGGTTAAAGAACATATACGTTGCGCCAAGTCCATCTTTTCTTCCAATAATGGATTACTGCCATCCTTAACCCAAACCGGGAAATTGCTATGGTGAACCGAGGCTACTTTTTCTCTTCCCGTTGTACTATTTAAATCAGCAAAAAGCTTTTCGGCATAGAAAGGAGCTATAGGAGCAATTAACTTAGCCACAGTTTCTAAACAAGTATAAAGGGTTTGGTAAGCTGCGATCTTGTCCTCGCTATAGTCGCCTTTCCAAAAACGCCTGCGCGATAAACGCACGTACCAGTTACTTAACTGATCGCAAACAAATTCCTCCACATCCCGGGCAGCACGCATAGGCTCGTAACTGCTATAATAGCCTTCCACCTTTAAAACCAAGGTGTTTAATACCGATAACACCCACTGGTCAAGTTCAGGGCGCTGACTTACAGGTATTTCCTTTTCTTTAAAAGTAAAGCCATCAATATTGGCATAAAGAGCATAAAAAGCATAGGTATTATAAAGAGCACGGAAGAACTTACGCTGCACCTCTCCTATTCCCGCTTCATCAAATTTCAAGTTATCCCATGGCTGGGCATTGCTTATCATGTACCACCTGGTAGCATCGGCGCCATACTTTTCCAACGTTTCAAATGGGTCAACTGCATTACCTAAGCGCTTCGACATTTTATTGCCGTGCTTATCTAACACCAATCCGTTTGATACTACATTCTTAAATGCAACTGAATCGAACAGTAAAGTAGCTATCGCATGCAGGGTAAAGAACCACCCACGGGTTTGGTCTACACCCTCGGCTATAAAATCGGCCGGAAAACTCTTTGCAAATACTTCTTTATTCTCGAAAGGGAAATGCCATTGAGCATAAGGCATAGCCCCTGAATCGAACCACACATCTATAAGGTCAGGCTCACGGAACATTTTCTTACCACTGGCTGATACCAATACTATATTATCAGCATAAGGCTTATGCAGGTCACGGGTCTTTATATCATCCCACCTGCTTTTCTTTATATCAGCTTCAGTCATATAACCTTTGGCCACTGATTTCTTAATCTCTTTATCTAACTCATCAACCGAACCAATGCATATCTCCTCTGTAGAATCTTCTGTCCTCCAAATTGGTAATGGTATACCCCAAAAACGCGAACGCGAGAGGTTCCAGTCTACCATGTTTTCGAGCCAGTTACCAAACCTGCCCGTTCCGGTTGATTCCGGTTTCCAGTTGATGGTCTTATTCAACTCTATCATGCGGTCTTTGCAGGCCGTTGTTTTTACAAACCACGAATCGAGGGGGTAGTATATTACAGGTTGGTCGGTACGCCAGCAATGCGGATAGCTATGTTCGTACTTTTCAACCTTAAAGGCTCTGCCTTCTTTTTTAAGTTTCAGAGCAATTGCCAGATCAGTTGACTTATCTAGGTCTTGTTGGTCTTCCTTAGTTTTAACCAAGCGACCTGCAAAATCAGTAACTGAATCAACAAAACGTCCGCGTTTATCAACTAAGGTAAGGGTGCCTATTCCATTTTGCTTGGCAACCCTAAAGTCATCTGCACCAAAGCTTGGGGCTATATGTACTATACCGGTACCATCTGCTGTAGTAACAAAATCACCTATTATTACCCTAAACCCATCGCCCCCTTCAGGTGTTGCATATGGCATTAACTGTTCATAGTTTATACCCTCCAGTTCTTTACCTGTTAAAGTCTTTTCTACTTTAAACGGAACTATTTTATCGCCAACCTTATAATCTTCAAGCGGAACTCCATAAGCTTTCTCAGAATAGTATTTGCCTACTAATTCCTTAGCCATGATGATCTTTATCGGCTGTCCGGTATAAGGCTGGAATGTATTTATCAGATCATACTCTATATTCTTGCCTACTGCTAATGCGCAGTTACTTGGCAAGGTCCAGGGTGTGGTTGTCCAAGCTATAAAAAACACATCCTTATCGTCAGTGAACAAAGAAGCGCTCTTAGCATCCTTCTTTATTTTAAACTGGGCAGTAACCGTAGTGTCTTTTATGTTCTTATAGCAACCCGGTTGGTTAAGCTCATGTGAACTTAGGCCCGTACCGGCAGCCCAGGAATAAGGCTGTATGGTATAGCCCTTATATAAAAGCTTCTTGTCGTAAAACTTCTGTAAGATGTTCCAAACACTCTCAATGTAATCGTTATCGAAGGTTACGTATGGCTTTTCCATATCAACCCAATAACCCATTTGGCGAGTAACTTCTTCCCACCTGTCCTTGTACTTCATTACCTCGGTACGGCAAGCAGCATTGTAGTCTTCGACACTTATTTTTTTACCAATATCTTCTTTTGTTATGCCTAATGATTTCTCCACGCCAAGTTCTATAGGTAAGCCATGAGTATCCCATCCGCCTTTACGCTTTACTTGTTTACCCTTCATGGTTTGGAAACGGCAAAAGATATCTTTTATACTACGGGCCATTACGTGGTGTATGCCAGGCATACCGTTAGCAGATGGTGGTCCTTCATAAAAGGTAAACGATTCAGCTCCTTCGCGAAGAGAAACGCTCTTTTCAAAGGTCTTTTCATCAGCCCACTTTTTCAGGACTTCTTTACTTATGGCACTCAGGTCAAGACCTTCGTATTGGGCAAATTTTGTCATACTTATACTGTGGCTATTACTTTCAGTTCTATTGCTATAGGGGTTGGTAACGATTTTATCTCTATGGTTGTCCGGCAAGGCTGGTTCTCTTTAAAGTACTCGCCATAAACGCGGTTGTAGGTGGCAAAGTCAGCCTTCATATTGGTTAAAAAAACAGTAACATCAACTATCTTATCCCAACCAGATCCGGCTTCTTCTAATACCGCTTTTATATTATCAAATACCGAACGGCATTGTATTTCAATATCATACGCTGTAATATTGCCCTTATCATCAAGGGTTACACCGGGTATTTGTTTGCTGCCTTTTTGCCTTGGCCCCATGCCCGATAAGAATAACAGATTACCCACTTTACGTGCGTGTGGGTATAGGCCAACCGGCTCCGGAGCTTTTGATGAATATAGTTTATCCACGGCTATTTTTTAAGCGTGCAAAGGTACGAAAATTAGTAGTCAATAAATAGTGATAAGCGAACAGTTTTAAGGCCCTCGCAGGGTTTACACAAGTTTACACTTTTCAGTATCACTCAAACACTAACAAATTGATTATCAAACAACATGAGGTTTACTACGGGCAAAAAGTGTAAACCATGTATATCTTGCCAGTAATTCGGTATTAAGGGAGTTATTACCTTGTGTTTTCTAATCCCTATAATTACTTGCTGAATTTCCTCATATCACCTGCCTTCTTTTTCAAGTATCTTTGACTGAAATATGAGTTCTCAAACACAACATATAGCAATTATAGGCGGCGGTTTTTGCGGTATAATGACGGCGGTTCATTTAATTGAAAACGCTAAAGATCCATTAAAAATATCGCTTATTAACTGCGGTTACCCACTGGCAAAAGGTGTTGCATTTTGCACATATACCAACACACACCTGCTAAATGTGGTGGCTGGCAATATGAGTGCTTACCCCGACAAACCAAATGATTTTGTTGATTGGGCACATAAAAAGAAACAGTATACCAGCCTGGAAAAGGATATACTTGCGAAGACATTTTTACCACGCACCTTATTCGGTGAGTATTTAGAACACATTTGGAATAATGCCATTGCCCATAAGCGCGAAACCATTGAGGTAAGTATTATTGATGACAAAGCTGTTGATGTAGAAATTGGCGAAGATTCAGTTGTAGTTTTATTAAAGAGCGGCAAACAAGTAGCAGCAAATAAGCTTGTACTTGCCACAGGCAACGCTGAACCACGCGATCCTGCTATACCTAATACGGAATTTTATTCTAGCCCTGCTTATTTCCGTAATCCATGGAAAGCTGATTCAGTTACCGGCTTAAAGAACCAACACGATGTATTAGTTATTGGTAGCGGCCTTACAATGGTTGATACAGTATTAGGACTAATAGAAAATGGTTTTACAAAAACCATTTATTCCATATCTCCGCATGGATTTGGAATATTACAGCACAGGCACGGCGGCACTAAGTATGGCAATTTAGATAAGGAAATACAAGAGCCATATGAACTGAATAACTTAGTAAAAACTGTCCATAAGCACATACGCATAGTCCGCGAATTGGGGCTTTCGGCTGAGCCAATTATAGATTCGCTTAGGCCTCATACGCAAAAAATATGGCAAGCGCTTACCTTAAAAGAGCGTCGTTATTTTATGAGCAGCAAGCTAAGGCATTTATGGGGTGTTGCCCGTCACAGGTTACCTATACATACCCACGACCATATTCAAAACTTGCGCATACATGGCAAACTAATGGTAATTGCGGGCAACATTAAAAATATACAAGAACAACCAAACGCAATTGTTGTAAGTTATTATAACCGTAAACTAAAAAAGGACGAAACTATTATAGTAGAAAGGGTAATTAATTGTACCGGCCCTGAAAGCAGTATTAAAAAATCGGGAAACATAATACTGCAAAATATGTGGAGACGCGGCATCGCCACAGCCGATCCACTCGAATTGGGCTTAAATGTTGATATTAACAGCTTTAAGCTTATTGATAAATATGGCGATAAACTGAACAACGTTTTTACCTTAGGTACCAACTTGCGTGGCATGATATGGGAAACCACAGCAGTACCTGAACTGCGCGGACAGGCAGATAAATTAGCGAAACAGTTAATTTAAAAGCAAATTATTTTACCACCGACACCTTACCAATGTAGCTGTGCTTTTTGTGCGTCGGGCAATCGTAAACTACGATCAAGTAAACGTATGTGTCTTCCTGTACCTGGTTCGTACCGCCATTAACAGTACCATCCCATCCCTGGTTCATATCCTGTGTAAAGTATAACAACATTCCCCATCTGTCGAAAATATACATTTCAAAGCTACATACATATTGGCCTTTAGGAGCAAATACATCATTCAATCCATCACCATTTGGCGAAAAGGCATTAGGAATATACAATGTGAAATAAGGAGATATTTCAATGCATTCTTTTGTAGAATCTTTACATCCGTGTATGTTGGTCACATACAGCATTGGGCAATAGGTCCCCGAATCGTGGTACTGGTAACAGGTGTTGCGCGCTGTGTCGGTTGAATCTTTAGGTGGCTCATTGAACATCCACAAATTGCTTTTTATTCCATACGCATCAGTACTGGTATTGGTAAAGCAAATATTAGCATCGGCAGTTGTTGTAGATGATGGCGATGCCGTAAAAGAAGCAACAGGGTGACTATATACATTAATGATATTAGGTTTCACCAACGAATCAGTACAACCAATATTGGTAGTCACTATCAATCCTACCGAAAAGATGCCCGAAGTATCGTAGCAGTATCTGCCGGTGTCGGCGTTAGATGTTGCTCCATTACCAAATGTCCATTCAACCGAACTTATTGCGCCACCCGGCACTGTGCTCTTATCAATACAAGTTATACAATGAGGATAACAACCGGCAGTTGGCCCGACTGTAAATTTAACAACCGGCGAAGGTTCTATAACTATACTTACACTATCAGTATCGGCCGGAGTTCCGCATCCATCTTTTACAATAACAGTATAAACCGTATTCACTGTTGGGGTAACTGTAACCGGCGAGCCTGTTAAGCTACCGGGGGTCCAGGAATAAGAATAAGTACCATCTCCTCCACTTGCCCCAGCATTAAGTGTTGCAGAATTACCAAGGCAAATAGTATCAGGTTTAGCTGTAACATTCAGCTTTAATGGAGGATTTACAACTACAGTAACGGTTACTGCGGCGCCGGGGCATTTATTAGAATCGAGTGTAGTTGTTACTGTATAGGTAGTGGTAGTATCAGGCCCTACACGAATACTCGAGGATGTTGAGCCGGTATTCCATGTGTAAGTATATGGCGGTGTACCACCTACAGATGTTGCGTTAAGTGTTGTTGAATCGCCAATACAAATAGTTGGAGGCAAATTAATAGATGTAACCACCACAGCAGGTTGGGTAATAGTAGCTATAGCAGTAGAAATACATCCACCCGAATCGGTAACTGTTACGGTATATTGGCCAGCCGTTAAATTATTTACAACCGAAGTTGTATCGGCAGTTGGGGTTGTGCTCCACGAATATTTATATGGAGATGCACCGCCTGTTGCAGTAGCAGTAGCTGAACCATTATTGCCTCCATTACAGGTTACATTGGTTAACCCGGTTATAATAACCACTGGGCTTGGTACATTATTGATAGTTACGCAAGCTGTATCGGTGCATGAATTAGCATCAGTAACAGTAACGCAATACAAACCCGGAACGGCGTTACTTAAGTTTTGATTGGTAGAGTTGTTGCTCCATAAATATTTGTAGCCTGGTGTTCCACCAGTAACGTTAATAGTTGCGGAACCATCGGTTTGTCCGCAATGCGACGAAGTAATAACATTCTTGGTAATACTTATTGCACTTGGTTGTGTTACCACAAGGCCGGTTGAATCTGCAATGCAACCATTATTATCAGTCACCTGTACAGAATATGTACCGGCGCAAAGACCACTTGGGCTTGGGTTTGTTGAATTACTTGGGGTATTCCATAAATAAGCATACGGAGTTGTACCACCTTTAGGTATAACAGCTACCGACCCATTGCATGCCCCGAAACACGTTACAGGAAAAGCGGCTGCAACAAGCGTAAGCTTTTTAGGTTGGTTAATTGTTACATTTAAAATACTAACACAACCATTAGCATCTTTAATAGTACATATATACCCTCCGGCTGATAGACCGGTTGCAGTTGCAGTAGTTTGAACAGGAGTTGTATTCCACGAAAAACTATAACCCGCACCCGGTGTACCACCCTTTACACCTACCGTTGCACTTCCGTTATTGCCGCCAAAGCAAGAAACGTTAATAGTATCTACTAAAGAATCACGTATTAAAGAAGGCTGTACTATAGTAGCGCTTGCAGTGGTTGTACAACCATTAGCATCGGTAACTAATACGGAGTATGCACCAGCTTTTAATCCGCCAATATTTTGTGTTGTGGCACTGGTGCTGTTGTTCCAAAGGAAGCTGTATGGTGTAGTTCCTCTGTTTACCCCCAATACAATACTACCGTTTGCTCCGCCGTTACATGATATACTGCTTGTTGAAACAATAGAATCTCTCGGGCCGGAAGGGTTTACAAGGGTAAATGATGCAGAATCTTTACAGCCATTATTATCGGTAACAATACAGGTATATGTTCCTGATGGAAGTGCTGTTGCGGTGGCATTAGTTTGTTGTGGTGTTGAATTCCATAAATAACTATAACCCGGGGTGCCATTCTTCGCTCCAATTGTTATTGACCCATTGCTTTTACCACAGGTAGGTGGAACTGAGCTTACAATTGAATCTCTTATTGGTGTTGGTTGAACAATCGTGCTATTTGCAGTAGCAGGGCATCCATTAGCGTCGGTAACTGTAACGGTATATGAACCCGCAGACAAATTACTTGCGGTAGCGTTAGTTTGTATGGGAGTACTGTTCCACGAATAGGAATACGCACCTGCACCACCTTTTACCCCAACCGTAAGAGCCCCTGTTTTATCTCCAAAACATTTTACAGGAACAACTGTTGTAATTGAATCTCTTAAAAGAGGCGGCTGAGTGATCGTAAATATAGCAGTATCACTATTGCAAGCAGCATCGGTAGCAGTAACCGTATATGTTCCCGGGCCAAGCGGGGTACTTGCAGAACTGGTTCCACCTGATGGAGCCCAAAGGTATGTATATGTACCGGCACCCGTACCACCCGATGCAGTAACAGATGCAACCCCGTTAGCGCCTCCGTTACATTTAATATTAGTTTGATTTTTAATTAGACTAAGACTTCCAGGCGTAGTTTGAGTTACGGTTAAGGTATCGGTATAAATTTGTGGAGGGCATGTTCCTGTAGTGATGGTAACCGTATATGAACCTTTACATAAGCCGGTTGCAGTTTGTGTAGTTTGAACAGGTGTTGTATTCCATGAATAAGTTGGAGCTGTTGGTGCGTTACCACAAATGAGTAATGTTGGTGTTGCACTTCCATTACAAGCCCCGCAAGATGCCGGAGTAATTGAGTTAGTTATTTTAACTGAAGTTGTTGCTTTTGATACGTCTGTGCTAGCCACAAAACCATCACCACACACATATAATGTTTGCTGGTTCGTACTTAAAACCACATCGAACACAGTGCCTGAGTATGCGGGCAGCGTAGTTACTAAGGTTAAATTCACATCATATATCTGCACCTTTGAATTTTCTCCAACATATACATTGTCACATTGATCCACATCAACACCACCCCAACTGAATGGCTGATTAGCAACCGCTTTATTCGCCACAATTGCTCCCGTACCTTTATTTACTTTTTTTAACGTATCGCCATCATACAAATACAACCAGTTAGCACTTGCTGCCATACCGTTCATCCCATTGGTAACTCCGGCGGCTAAATAACCCACCGATCCTCCTTCAGCAAAACCAAAAGCATCAGTAACTTTATAGGCTGCAGGAGAAAGGGCCGGAACAGGAATTGAAATAAGCTTATTACTGAAATTTGTATTGGCAGTTGGCAACGCAAATGCCATATATGCGTTAGCTCCTGTGGGGTCAAGCGCCATTATGCATACATCGTGGTAGCCATCCACCGCACCCAATGAATTAACCGGAGTAAAAGTAGTTAAGGTTGTATCCATCATACATGCCTGTGTATTAGCTGTGTTATTGGGCACACCCGGGCCACCACAACCCATCACAATTTCACCTGTACATGGGCTGTATATCATTCTCCATATTTCCTGAAGCATGGCAGTACCTGCAAAAGTTGCCGCAACGGTATTGTTAGTATAAAGCTTAATAATTTTAACCGCCGCACCACCTGCTCCACCCTGCCCAATATAGCAGGTTCCTGTTGCTTTGTCTACAGCAAAATCTCCGTAAGCACCACCGGCACTAATAGCAGTGGCTGGGAATGTCCATTGTATTACCCCGGCACTATTAAACTTTGTAAGCTGAAATGGATTGTAACTACCATATGCATATACATTGCCTGCATTATCATAATCAACATCATAGGCCATATTATAAGCAGCAGCAAACCCAGGACTTGTGCTCCACGGATCAATTATTATATCATCGGCCACATTCGGAGCTATCTCAACCTTGAACGTTTCTTCATTTCCATTTACAATTTTGTAACTACTGCTAAGCCTCTGCCCGGTGCTTTTATAATAGGTTATTGGTTCGTGGTCGGTAATATCACCTATATCAGTCTTTACAACAGCATCACCATTTGAATTGAGATGTATTTTATTTAATCCGTTATAAACCGATTTTACCTTTGAAAGATCAGCCCCGGGGTGAACAATGACTGCATACTTAATTCCTTTCTTCTTCTCAGGGAACGAATACTCAATATCGATACCGGGATAAATATTGTGGTAAACGATTTTTTTAAATGCGTTAACCTTTATTGAACTGGACGGGCCGGTTTGGTATCCGTAGGTAAACGCTTGCTTTTCTCCTCCATCTACTTCCACATTTACATTAGCCCCACTCCATGTATAAGATGCATAACGATAAACAGGCTTTGTACTTACTGCATCTTCATCAGGGTCTTTACCCTTTTCTAATTCAGGTAGTATATCATACCTGTATATAACACCACCGGTTGTAAAGTATGCTTTAACATCGCCCAGTATAGCCTGAAACAATATCTTTTTATCGGAAACCACATCGGTATCGAACTGGCCCTTGTTTTCAACAAAATATTGCCTATTAAATGGCTCGCTCGACCATTTAGTATGAAATTTCTCTTCCGGTTCTACTTGTGTATGTTTCGCGGAAACCCAGTCCGGTTCTTTAATATGGTTAGAAGATATTGTTGGAGGAATAGTACGCTGCGCCCGAATACCAGTAATAAAACAAGCAAATAATATTAAATAAGAGAATACTCTTTTAATCATTCCCAACACATGGTTTTATGGCCCAACAATAACAAACAAAGCTACTATAAATAAGGCTGTTTTACAAGCACTACTATATTGTAGTTCACAAGATATAAACACAACAACAACATATAATTTTCGATAAAAGAGACTTGGTTTACTTAATCAAAGTAACCTTGCCAAGGTATTGGTGCTTTTTATGCTCCACACAATCTACTACTTCAATTAGATACACATAAGTATCTTCTTGTGCCATGGTATTTCCGCCAGCCACCACTCCATCCCATCCCTTATTAATATCCTTAGTAGTAAATAACTGTTGGCCCCAACGATCGAAAATATACATTTCGAAACTGCATATATAAGTTCCCTTAGGTGCAAATACTGCATTTAACCCTAACGCAGTAGGAGTAAACGCGTTTGGTATGTAAAATGTAAAATACGGCGCTACTATTATACAGTGTTCTACTGAGTCGGTACATTGGTGAATATTTGTTACTTTCAGACTTGTACAATAGGTTCCTGTATCGGCATAGGTATATGAAGGGCTTGGCTTAACACTTGTACCATCTAATGGATCACCAAATTGCCAAAACCAATTTTTAATTCCATATGCATCGCTACTTTCATCAACAAAGTTTACCGTAGGATCAAGAATGTTAGGATCTGTTGGATTATAAGTAAATGCAGCTACCGGATGGCTATATGCGGTTATCATATTCGGTATTACCAAACTATCTACACAATTACTATCTGAAGCTACGACTAAGCCAACAGTATATACACCTGCGTTTGTATAACAATAGGTTGTATCAATTTTTGATGAAACTCCACCGTCGCCAAATGACCAGGCATAAGTAAATGCCCCACCACCGGTTATTGTAGTCAAATCAGTAAATTTTATACATAAAGGTGTACAACCATTCAATGTGTCAGCAGTAAATTTAACAGATGGTAAAGGATTAACAGTAACGAGCACACTATCTTTAACGGATGGAGTTCCGCAAGCATCATTTGCAATTACAGTATACTCGGTAGTTGTTGCCGGGCTGGCAGTAACAGAAGGCCCGGTTGTAGGGGTTAATCCAACAATAGGTATCCAGGTATAGGTATATGTTCCATCACCACCTTTTGCAGTGGCAGTTAAGTTAGTGCTGGCACCCGGGCATATAGCTTTATTCGGAGAAACAGTTATACTTAAAGGAGGATGTACGATTACAATAATTGTATCTGCCAAGGCAGGGCAATTATTAGCATCGACTGTATTTACGGTGTAGGATGTTGTTATGACCGGGGTAACCATAATCGAGGGTCCCGTTGTTCCGGTAGACCATGTATAAGTATAGCCTGGTGTGCCCCCTGTAGCCGAAACCGTAAGGGTAGCAGATTGCCCAATGCATATCACAGGCGGAGTTACAGGCGTTGCTATAACTACAGCTGGTTGCGTTATTGTTGCCACTGCTGTGCTGGTACATCCAACCGCATCGGTTACTGTTACCGTATAATTGCCAGCAACAAGTCCTGTTGCAGTTTGATTGGTTTGCCCACCCGGCGCCCAGAAATATGTAAATGGAGGGTTATTGCCTTTTCCACCAGCGGTAGCACTACCATCATTACCACCATTACAGGTAACATTGGTAGTTGAAGTAATAACTGCAGTATCACCGGGCAAATTCGGCACGGTAACTTTTACTGTATCATTACATTTATTGGCATCGGTAATTATTACATTGTAATTACCCGGTGCCACATTGGTTATACACGTAGCGGTTGTACTGTTGCTCCATAAATAGGTATAACCGGGTGTTCCGTTAGCTGCTGTTATACAAGCACCGCCGTCCGCCTGACTGCAGTGTGCAGTTGTGGTTGTTGTACTTCCTGTTATTGCAGTTGGTTGGGTTATAATAAGCCCGGTTGTATCTTTTATGCAACCATTAGCATCTGTTACTTGTAAGGAGTAAGTACCCGGGCAAACTTTGGTTGTACCTGCCGATGTAGCTCCATTGCTCCATGAGTACGCATATGGCCCGGTACCACCTGATGCAATACTTACCAACTGGCCATTGCACGCACCATTGCAAGTTACCGAAAATGAATTAGCTGTGACGGCAACAGGTGTGGGTTGTGTTATGGTTGCATTAGCCGAATTTGTACATCCATTAGCATCGGTAATAGTTACAGTATATCCGCCAGCAGTTAAGTTAGTAGCGGCGCTTGTCGTCTGTCCGGTAGGCGTCCAACTGTAAGTATAGCCGGGAGTACCACCTTTTACACCGACAGTAATACTTCCAATATTACCACCAAAACAAAGCTCATTTATTGTTTTTGTAATAGAATCTCTTAATTGGGCTGGCTGGGTAATCACTGCCGTGGCAGTTGCTTTACAGTTATTGGCATCCGTAATGGTTACACTATATGTTCCGGCTTTAGCACTTATGCTTGAGGTGGTAGCCGTGTTACTCCATACATACGAATAAGGAGGCGCACCTCCACTTGTTCCTGCAGTTGTTATACTGCCATTACTATCGTTACACAAGGCAGGTGTTGCAGCTACCACAGGCACTATTGGTGCCGAAATAGTAATTATTTTCTTCACACTATCAGTGCAGGTGCCATTAGTAACAACTAAGGTAACAGTATCCTTGCTTCCATTCGCAAAGGTATGTGTTGCATTAGCCGTGGTACTATTGGGGGTTCCATCTCCCCATTCCCATGTGTAGCCGGTAATAGCTGTACCACCATTTGGGGTAGATGTGCTAGTAAAAGTATAATTGCCGGAACAAGCAGAACCCGCAACATCGGTGAAACTGGCTAACGGGCTTGTTTCTACAACATAGGTATAGTTGTAGGACGAATGCGATGAACAGCTATTAAGCGTGCAGGTTAATGAATAGGTTCCGGCAACCCCTGCATTAATGGAGTCAGTAGTTGAGGTGGCAGGATTATTACCGGCAGGCGCTGTCCAGGAATAAGTTGTAAAACCGGAAGGTCCTTTTAATTGAAACGGCAAAGCGCCACAAGAAGGGATACTGGATGTGTTAGAAAAAGGACAGTCGGCATCAATATAGCAATATGCCCAATCATAATTGTATAAACACCAGGAACAGCTTACAACACAAGTTACATTAGTGCCTGCATAAGGTGTAAGATCCATAGCAACTGATTGCCATGGGGAATAAGTTACTGGGTAATATTGATTACCTATGTTATACCCCGGACTTCCTGCCGTTTGCTGAAAGCTACTAACCCCCACCGCTGTTCCATTATTACCGAAAGCATCGGTATAATAATAACATTCGTATTGTGGACAAGGTAATTCAACCCCTGAAGAATTATAAAAAGCCACAGTAAACCTGGCGCAATCTGTTTGTGTATGCGGATAATCAAGAATATCGATAGCAAAATCTAAAGTAAAAAAAGTGTTACCTGTAGATGCTACAGCAATAACACGGCTAGCCGTGGAAAGGAAAGTACTTGTACTTGTATTATTATTGCTTAATTGCAGGGAATGTAATCCGGAAAACACGACCGGAAAATTACCGAATGGGTCGAGCCCGGCACCTGAAGTTATAGCATAACTTCCGGCTGTTGGGGCTCCTGTACCGAAGTTAACACCATCAGTAGGACCTGCACCACTTATGGCCCAACCGGTGGTATCGCCATCATCGAACCCAATATTGTTACAATTTGTAGCCAGAACATTATGATATTTATCCGATTTGGCATTAATTCTTCTTACCAAAGCGGGTATATCATATGCACCAAGCTTATACTTTCTATCTATGAATGCTCTTTTAGATATAGCTATACGCGCATTCCTTTCCTGTTCAGTACCTTTAAAATTTTCGAGGTGATGGTTCATTTCCTGCATACTGAACCCCTTTAGAGAATCTTCAGTAGTTAAGACCTGGCCTTTACTTTGAACAAAAAACGTCAAAAGCAAACCAACTAAAAAAGCCTTCCTGGCTATTATTTTAATTTTTTTTGCTGTTTTGGGTAGGGCAAAGGCAAGAGATAATACAGGACTAAACCGTTTTTCGTCCGTAATCCGCAGAAACACCAAATGGAGTAAGCTAGATAAGGATAATTCTTTATTCAAAGTAACGATAAATGATCCAAAACCAAATATACGTCATTTTATTAAAAAAAAGAAGTAAAAAAAGCAACTAAACTTATTTAGATGGAGAAACTACGGGCAAATTACTTAACTAAGCTAACCTTGCCTATATATTGATGCTCATTATATTGAATACAATCAGTAACTTTTATTAGATATATATAAGTATCTTCTTCAGCCTTCTTAGTTTTTCCTTCCACAACTCCATCCCAGCCGGCATTAATATTAAATGTGTGGTATAACTGCTGGCCCCAACGATCGAAAATGTACATTTCATACCCACAAATATAGGTACCATAAGGCATAAATACATCGTTCTCTCCATCGTGGTTTGGTGTAAACGCATTAGGTATATAAAAGGTGTATACAGGTTCAATAATTATACATTGCTGGGTTGAGCCCAGGCAGCCATATTTATTGGCTACTGTAAGCGTAACGCAATATTTGCCTGTATCGGGGTAAGTATAATTTGTGTTTCGATTGGTACTGCTTCCGTTCAACGGATCACCAAAGTCCCATAACCAACTGGCTATAGGTCCGTACGCATCAGTGCTTTGGTCTTTAAAATAAACCGTAGGATCTAATATAATTGCAGGCTGAGGAGATGCCGTAAACGCCGCATTGGGATGACTGTAAACGGTTATCATATTAGGAATGATAAGACTATCCTTACACCCTGCTGCTGAAGTTGTAAACAAGCTTACTGTGTATATTCCTGCTGTGCCATAGCAATACAATGTGGGATTTTGTGATGTAGATATATTGCCATCACCGTAGTCCCACAGCCAGCTACTGCCATTGGTACTTGTATTCGTAAATTGTACGCAGAGATCAGAACAACCATGGGTAGTATCGGCCGTAAAATGAACTACTGGTTGTGGGTTTACTGTTGAAGTAACACTATCCTTTACAGGTGCTGTACCACATGCATCACTTACTGTTACGGTATATACTGTTGTGGCAGAAGGCGATACAGTTATGGCTGAACTTGTATATCCACCGGGCGCCCATGAATAGGTATAGATTCCATCTCCCCCACCGGCTGTTGCTGTAAAGCTTACACTTCCACCGGGACACATCGATTGATCTGAAGATACAGTTAAGGTTAATTTCGGGTTAACTGTTACTAACACACCCACAGGAGAACTTACACATTTATTACTGTCTGTAACAATAACTTTGTATATGGTTGTATTGGTAGGCTTTACAACTATAGCACTACTTGTACCCCCACCGGGTACCCAGCTATAGGTGTAGGGCGATGTACCACCTGCAGCCGCTACAGTTATGGTTGCTGAATCGCCAATACAAATAGTTTGTGCAGGGCCGGGTGTTGCCACTACTATTGCAGGCTGTGTTATAGATACTGTTGTGGTGTTTACGCAACCTGTTTGATCCCTTACTGATAAGGTATAGGTTCCGGCTTTCAATCCTGTTGCATTTGCATTTGTTTGTACGGGAGTAGTGCTCCATGAATAGGTATATGGGGCGGTTCCTCCTTTACCTCCACCCAGCGCACTCCCATTACTACCATTGTTACAGCTTACATTAGCAGATGATATAATTACCGCAGTATCACCGGCTAAATTCGGCACAACAGCTATAACAGTATCCGGGCATTTATTGGCATCCTGTATTATTACAGAATACGTAGCGGCACTCATATTTGTTGCGCATGTAGTGGTTTGAGCAGGAACGGTGTTCCATGAATATGTGTAAGTGCCTGTACCGCCATTAGCTGTAACACAAGCCCCGCCATCAGGCAAACCGCAATTAGCAGCTGTGGTGGTGGTAGCCCCTTGTACAGCCGTCGGCTGACCTACAACCAAACCTGTAGAATCCGCTTTACACCCATTAGCATCAGTAACTACTAATGAGTATGTGCCCGCGCATACAGTTAACTGGCTGGCGGCAGTATTTGTGTTGCTCCATAAATAAGTATATGTAGCAGTACCACCCGAAGGGATAGCAATTAGTTGCCCATCACATTTACCATTGCACGTAGTATTTATGGCAGTAGCTTTTATTTGCACAGCAGTTGGTTGGGTAATTTTTGCAGTACTGGAGTTTTTACATCCATTGGCATCGGTAACCGTTACGGTATAGCTTCCATTCTTAAGCCCCGTGGCATTTGATGCAGTTTCGCCATTGGTCCATGCATAACTATAGGGGCTTATACCACCAACTACATTTGCGGTTGCAGCACCCAAACTATCGCCAAAACATGGCTCATTAACAACATTGGTAATGTTCGTTGTGATGTTCCCCGTACTTGGAACAGTGATGCAGGTACTATCCTTACACCCTTTTGAATCAACAATATTGACACAATATGATCCTGAACCCACTCCAGTTATATTTGAGGTTGTAGCCCCATTACTCCATTTGTAAGTAAAAGGTGCTGTTCCTGATGTCATAGTTATACTTGCAGAACCATTATTAGCTGTACAAGCCGATGCTGTGGAATCCTTGGTAAAAGACAATCCGTTACCCGGAACTACAGTTACGGTTTTTGTTACGGAAGATGCGCAGGCAGCATTGGATATGGTACAGGTATAAGTTCCGGCACATAAATTAGATATGCCATTAGCTGTGCTACCCGTGTTCCAGGCATAGGTATAAATACCATCTCCGCCAGATACCATACTAACACCAGCCTTGCCATTGCAAGTTGCAGCACACGAAATATTTACAGAATCTAGTTTAGCTATTAGTGGTCCGTATAGCTTTACATACTGCGTATAGGTTGATGGACATGCACCACCAATTGTAGCCGTTATTGCATATGTGCCGGGTGTAGTATAAACGTGCGGAGGCGGGTTATTACCTGTGTATGTTGTACTACCATCACCAAAACTATATGTAGGAACTCCAAGGCTAAGATCAGTAATATTAACAGTTACGCTATTTGCACAGGTTACTGTATTAGGATTTATGGTAAAATATGTGGAATCGTTAATTAAACAGGTGGAATTTGTCCATGAGAAAGTAAAACCATTATTAGTACTGTTATAATTAGAAAACTGTATAACATAGGTTGAACCTGCAGTAACAGCCATAGTTGGCGAAAATTCCTGCTGAGGCTTAGGAATTAAAGGTGCACCATTATAACCACAAGGAACATTACCAGCACTGTTTTGCATACCAAAACCAAGAGAGGATCCGTTTGCGTAATCATAGTTACAACAAGCCACTGTTCCGGGGCAGCCAGCAGTTATATCCCACAAACACCAGTCAAACTCATCAGTAATTACATTAGGTGTCGCTGTCCAAGCTAAAGTACCACTTTTGGTTATGGTAAACTGAATAAACATGTCTTGTTGCGATGGGTTACCAAAACAGCTGGGGGTTGGCCCCGGAGACGGGCCATATTGAGCCATACTAGCTTGAGTATATAAATTTTTATTACAAAGCGGTATAGCAGTAGAACAATCTTGTCCGCCAATTGCAGGTGGAATTGTAGACTTCACACATAACTGAAATGTTCCATCAGCACCTCCATTGGAAGCAATACCTATCCATACTTGTGTACCCACAGGAATGCCCCAGGTAGCGGTAAGGACAGCTGCGCCGGCAGCCGTTTTACAAAGTTGTTGAACACCACCTGCATCAGATGGACACCCTCCTAAATAAATGACTATTTCGGCATTTGTAAGAGTACCGGGCGTGATTGTAAACAAATTGGCCGAACCTGTTGTTACATATGTATACCAAACAAAATCTGCCGGAGCAGTATTACAAAACAAAGTATCGTATGGCACAGCACCCGAAGTTGTGCCATTAACACATACTGTACTATCTACTAATGTTATTGAAGTGGCCGTTACACAATTTGTAGATTGTCCATACGTATCTTTTTGAGACATATAAACAGCCATCAAGGTCAATATGATGTATATATACTTCTTCATCATTCGGTAGTCATGTGTACTACATGTTCGGGCTTTTTGAATCCCGGGCTATCAATTACTTTTTTGGGTAATACCATTATACGCTCCCTTGGCTTAACCGGAATATATATAGTATCATTTTCCGATCGTAAGGAGTCTATTTTAGGAAGAAGAGAAAGAGGAAACATGGGTAATTCTCTGGAGTTTAAAACTTGTATTTGATAAGTTCCATCTAAGGCTATATTGAGTTGTTGGAGTTTTTTGCTTTTTTCCACAGCCGGGTTTTCCTGAGCATAAACACAAAATGCCGACAACAGAAAACCAACTATACTCAAATGTTTCCTACCTATCATATTCTTCATTAGCATAAAAGTGCGCAAGCCGATTGAAATAGTTTACTTAATTAACGTTACGTTACCTACATACCTGTGTCCATCGTGATGTACACAGTCAATGGTATTTATCAGATAAATGTAAGTATCTTCCTGGGCAATACCTTTGCCATGAGCTACAATACCATTCCAACCCTGGTAAAGATCGGTAGTGTGAAAAACAGGCGAACCCCAACGATCGTAGATATACATATCAAAACCACAAATACCAATGCCCTGAGGTAAAAACACATCATTTTTCCCATCGTTGTTCGGACTAAAAGCATTAGGCACATATATCGCATATACCGGTTGAATATCTACACATTCAGTAGTTGAGTCTATACATCCATGTATATTCATTACAATAAGCTTGGTACATTGTACCCCGGTATCTTTATAAGTTATAATTGGTGGATTTTGCAGGGTATCATACGAAAGTCCTTCGTTATTAAACTCCCACAACCACCGTACTATGCCATATCCATCCGTACTTTTATCGGTATACAACACATTAGGCTCAAGTATATCGGTAGTTTGAGGCGATTCTATAAAGGCAGGATTAGGGTGGTTATAAGTAGTTATCATTTTCACCAGAGTTGTATCAGCTACGCAACCACTGTCAGAAGTAACTTTTAAACTTATAGTAAAATTTCCTGTTTTGGTAAAACAGTGGTCTGGATTACGCGCATTTGAAGAATCTCCATCACCAAAATTCCAAGTCCATTTATTTATTGAATCAGGCAATGCTTTCGACCTGTCGGTAAATGTTACACACATAGGATAACATCCCACAACCGAATCGGCCGTAAATTTAACTGTAGGCTTGGGGTTAACACTAACTGATATGGTTAAAGGTGCATCTTTACATTTATTAGAATCGGTTACATTAAGTGTGTAAACAGTAGTAACCGTAGGGGCCACTTTATAAGACTGCCCTATTGATGTACTATCCCATATATATGTGTAAGGCTTTGTACCTCCGGTAGCGCTGGCGGTTAATGTAGCTGTTTGTCCAGGGCATAAGGGCAGCACTGAAGCAATCTGTCCAACAAGTAAAGCCGGTTGTTTAACAGTATCAATAAAGGTAGCTACGCACTTACTGGTATCGGTAATGGTAAGGGTATATATACCCGCAACAAGCGCTGTATCATTCAATTGTTTTTCCCCATTGCTCCATACATATCTAAGCGGCGGATAAACACCCTTAGCTCCAACAAGTATTGATCCGTTATTATAACCAAAACATGTTGCATTGGTAAGCGAAAGAAGCGAATCGCGTATGGGTGGTGCAGTACTTATTACAACGTTAAGTGCAAGTGTATCTGCACATGCCTGGCCCGTAACTGGGGCTATAACCACACTATACGTCCCGCTAATACTTACTGTAACACTTTGGGCATTAGCAGGGCCCACTATACCACCTGCAGGGCCCGTCCAGGCATAGCTTTTCGCGCCTGCAGGAGCATTAAGTGTTACATCACCACATATATTGGGCACAGAATTAATAACACTAAGGGGATTACACGAAGCACTTACATAAGCATATCCAAAATGGCCTCCGGGAGCACAGTCTGCCGATTCGAATTGCAGCGTTACACATTGCCCTATATAATG